>NZ_LZKH01000134.1:0-46635 GCF_001672745.1 Mycobacterium sp. E1386 | reverse complement strand
ACGACTTCTACTCGTCGGACTTCTACACCGACAAGCTGTTGCAGTACCTGCGCGAACGGGCGCCCGGCGACGACCGGCCCTTCTTCGCGTATCTGCCCTTCCAGGCGCCGCACTGGCCGCTGCACGCGCCGGACGAATCGATCGCGAAATACCGTGGCCGCTACGACGCCGGTCCGGACGCGCTTCGCGAAGAGCGGCTCGCGGCCCTCAAGCGGCTGGGTCTGTGCCCGCCCGACGTCGAGGCGCATCCGGTCGTCGCCGACGGCGCCCCGGAGTGGGCCGACATGACCGACGAACAGCGCGCGGTGTCGGCCCGCAGCATGGAGGTCTACGCCGGGATGGTCGACCGGATGGACTGGAACATCGGCAGGGTGATCGAATACCTCTCGGACAGCGGCGAACTCGACAACACCGTCGTTATCTTCCTCTCCGACAACGGTGCCGAAGGTGCGATCGTCGAAGCGATGCCGCTGCACGGTGCGCGTATCGCCGCGCAGATCGAAAAGCATTGCGACAACAGCGTCGACAACCTCGGCCGGCCATCCTCGTTCATCTGGTACGGGCCGCGATGGGCGCAAGCGGCCACCGCGCCGTCACGGCTGCACAAGGCCTTCACCACCGAGGGCGGCATCCGGGTGGTCGGCTTCGTCACCTGGCCCGGCTTTGACCGGCAACGGGAGGTGGGGACCGCGTTCAGCACCGTCATGGACATCGCCCCGACGGTGCTGGAACTGGCGGGGGCCGCGCATCCCGGCACGACGTATCGCGGGCGTGAGGTGGCACCGATGCGCGGCCGCTCCATGGTGCCGTATCTGTCGGGCGGCGCGGAGGCCGTGCATGACGCCGATACCGGCACGGGCTGGGAGTTGTTCGGCCGCCGCGCCATTCGTCAGGGGAACTGGAAGGCGCTGCACCTGCCCGCACCATACGGCCCGGGCGGCTGGCAGCTCTACGACCTCGCTGCCGATCCGGGCGAGATCCACGACCTCGCCGAGTCGCACCCGGACAAGCTGGGCGAGCTGCTGACGTTGTGGGACCGCTACGTCGAGGACAACGGCGTCATCCTCGATCCGGTCTCGGTGTTCGACTTCGAGGCCGAGGCCTGATGGCTGAGACAACCTCGTGTGCGATCGTCGGTGGCGGCCCGGCCGGAATGGTCCTGGGGCTGCTACTGGCCCGGGCGGGTGTGCAGGTGACACTGATGGAGAAGCATGGTGACTTTCTGCGCGACTTCCGCGGCGACACGGTCCACCCGACCACCATGCGGTTGCTCGACGAACTGGGCCTGTGGGAACCGTTCGCGGCCTTGCCTTTTACCGAGGTCCGCACCGCGAAACTCGAATCCAACGGGCGGTCGGTGACCTACGTCGACTTCGAGCGGTTGCGCCAGCCCCACCCTTTCGTCGCGATGGTGCCGCAGTGGGACTTGCTCAACCTCCTCGCCGCCGCGGCACAGGAGGAGCCGAGCTTCTCGCTGCGGATGAACACGGAAGTCACCGGCTTGCTGTGGGAGGGCGGCCGGGTTGCCGGAGTGCGCTACCGCGGGCCCGAGGGCCCGGGTGAATTGCGCGCCGAGTTGACCGTTGCCTGCGACGGCCGCTGGTCGATCGTCCGACATGAGGCCGGACTCAAGGCGCGCGAATACCCGGTGAGGTTTGACGTGTGGTGGTTCCGATTGCCGCACAAGGAAGACACCGAATACTCCTTCCTGCCCCGCCTCGGTCCGGGCAAGGGACTCGCCGTGATCCCGCGGGAGGGTTACTTCCAGATCGCCTACCTCGGGCCGAAGGGCACCGACGCCCAGCTGCGGGCGCGCGGCATCGAGGCGTTCCGGCGCGACGTCGAAGAGCTGCTACCGGACATGCCCGAGTCTGTCGCGGCGCTGCAATCCATGGACGACGTCAAACACCTTGACGTGCACGTGAATCGGCTGCGGCGCTGGCACACCGACGGGCTGCTGTGCATCGGGGATGCGGCGCACGCGATGTCGCCGCTGGGCGGGGTCGGCATCAACCTGGCGATCCAGGATGCCGTCGCGGCCGCAACGATACTGGCCGAACCGTTGCGACGACACCGGGTCAGTGGTCGCGAGCTCGCCGCGGTGCACCGCCGCCGCGTATTGCCCACGGTGGTGACCCAGCTGGTGCAGCAGGTGCTGCACCACATGTTGCTCGGGCCGTTGTTGCGCGGCGCGGACCCAACGCCGCCCGGGGCGCTGCTCGGCCTGATGAAACGATTGCCGTGGCTGTCGGCCGTGCCGGCCTACTTTGTCGGCGTCGGCGTGCGGCCCGAGCATGCGCCGGAATTCGCGCGCCGCGCCCCCGCTGACCACGACGGCTGAATCAGCGCTCCGGTATCGGCAAATCCCCTGGTCGCAGCGGGGGCGGTTTGAATTCTCGCGCGTGGGGGTAGGCTTTCATGAGCAAATTGAGGTCATAATTCGGTCCGATCCCCGCGGTGCGGACGCCGCCTGCGGGCGAGGCACGGATCGAGAGGAGGCCAGCAATCGTGAATATCAAGAAGTTAGCAGGCAAAGCCACTGTCGCCGGCGCGCTGGGCGCGGCGGCACTTGGGCTCGGTACCGGTATGGCAAGTGCGCACCCGGGACCGTGGCCTCCGCCGGTTCCGCCGGGTCCGCACGTTGTCGACGATGGGCATTGGAACCCGCTGCCGCCGGGGCAGGTCAAGCAGATTTGCCCGTGGCAGTCGCCACCCGGCCATTGGATTGGCGGGCCGCACGGGGTTCCCTGCACGTAGTCGACCCGGCCAACGCAGCAGCTCTCGAACCACTGGTTCGAGAGCTGCTTTCTTCGCTGAATTCCTCAGCTTTGAGTGCCTCCTAAGGCCTGCGTAGAACCAGGCGTCGCTCTTGGGTGTCCAGTATGGATTCAAGCCCATCTGGTGCGCTCGACGGAATTTTTGCGTTTGTTACTGCGGCGACTTGCCGGTTGCTGCGGATTTAGTCCGCGAGTCTGGGTTGATATACTCGGACGACGTGCCATACTTTTTAGTATGGAAACCGCGGTGAACCCCTCGCTGCTGAGCCCGTTCTGGGAGACTGACCTTCAAACTCGCCTCAAGCACTTCGCTACGTTGCGCGCCCGCAGTGGGGGTGTTGAGTTCATTCCGCAGCAGGATGGGCGTGGCTTTTGGTCGGTGACGTCCTATGCCGGGGTGCGTACGGTGACCCGGGACCCCAAGAGGTCCACGAGCACCCTTGGTTTCTCGTTGGACGACATGCCTCCGGATCTGCTCGAGATCCTTGGCTCGATCATCGTGATGGACGATCCCAAGCATCAGCAGTATCGGCGTCTCGCACAGGTGGCGTTCTCACCCCGATCAATTCGCCGCATGACCGATTGCGTCGGCAGGCTGGCCGACGCCATCGTCGAAGAGATCCGGGAGCGTCGTACGTTTGACTTCGTCGACACTGTGGCGGCAAGCCTTCCGTTCCAAGTCATCGCGGACCTGCTGGGAATCCCGGTCGGCGACCGCACGCGCTTGCGTGAACTCATTGACCTGATCCTGGGCGTCAACGACGGCCACGTCAGCGACATCGCTACCAGTTTGCAGGCGGTCAGCGAGTTCTTCGAGTACACCATCGACCTTGGAAGGCAGCGACGCCGGCATCCTGGCGATGACATCACCTCCGCTTTGATGCAGGCCGAGGTCAACGGGAAACGGCTCACCGCAGCGGAATTCGGGTCTTTCGTGATCCTGCTCGCCGCGGCAGGAAACGACACCACTCGGACTGCACTGGCGTGGGCGATGCACCTGCTGAGCGAGCACGCCGACGAACGCGTCGCCCTGGCGGGCGATTTCGACGGACTTCACTCCAACGCCATCGAGGAGGTGCTCCGTTGGTCATCACCGGTGCTGCACATGCGGCGGACTGCAACGACGGACACAGTCCTCGGCGACGTTCAGATCGCTGCCGGAGACAAGGTCGTGGTGTGGTATCTGGCCGCCAACCACGATCCGAGCGTGTTCCCCGACCCGTCGCGCTTCGACATCCTGCGCTCCAACGCCCGCGATCATCAAGCTTTTGGAGCCGGTGGACCACATTTTTGCCTCGGAGCGGGGTTGGCGCGGATGGAGATGCGCGTAGTGCTGGGCACACTGCTAGCTGCGTTCCCGACACTGCGTGCGACGGCTCCGCCCGATCCGCTGCGCTCGATGTTCGTCCACGGTGTCAAGGCACTGCCCTGCACCCTGGACTAACTCAGGGATCTGACCGCTGGACTGACACGGACCATCGCCGACCTTGGCGAGCGGCGAATTCTGTTGCACCGCTTTGCGTGAAGGCTTTGAACACCGGCACCCCACCGGTCGCGCTGTAGCCACCATCATGGTCACGGCGCCGTGTCACGGCATCTCGGACAGCAACCGCCGCGCCGCTTCTACGCATGGTCGCAGCCGGTCGATCGGGCTGACCCCGGACAACGCCAACGACCGTCGCGGTACCTCGATCTCGATCACGATGTCGGACGGGAGCACCGAGAGGATGTCCCGCAGGGGCAGTTCACCCTCGCCGGGAACCATGCGCTCGAACATGGCTTCCTCCATGTAGTTTTCGATGCGCGGCCGCAGCGTGGTGTCGTTGAGTTGGGCGTAAGCCACTTGCGCCGGGTCGATCGCGGCGAGAGCGGCGGCGCCGGAACCGGAGCGCACCAGGTGCATGGTGTCGATCAGTAACCGGAAGTCGGGGCGTCCGACATGTCGCAAGGCGGCCAGCGCGGTCGGCAGGTCGCCGACGGTCAGGCCGGGCACCGGTTCGATGAGCGTCTGGATATTCCGTTGCGCGGCAATCTCGGTCAGGGCGGCGAACTGGTCGAAGCTGCGCGGTAAGTCCGGGTCCAGGCTGACCACATTGATCCGCGGGACGCCCAGTTTGGCCAGGACGTCGAGATCGGTGCAGAACGCGCTCGTGTCGGCGCCGGGCGCTACGAGGAAGCCGTCGCCGAGGGAGATCGTCACGCCGCGGTCGTGCATCGCGGCGAGCAGGGTTTTCCGCAGGCCGGCGTCATCCTTGAGCGAGAAGCGGGGATAGCCGAGTGGCAACAACGGCATCCCCTGCAGCGCGGCGGAGATGTAACGGCAGCCCAGATCTGCCGCCAGGTTGACCAATTCAACTGGCGGAAGGCCGAACACGCTGAGCATGCCAATGCCGAGCCGGTCGGCGCCCGTTGTCATCTCAGGATGGCCGGCCGGCTAGTTGCGCCAATTGCGCGGCGCCCTGGGTGGTCTGGGTTGTCAGCGCGATGCGCCCGGACGTGACCTGGTCTTCGATGATCGGCGCCTCCAGGACGAGATTGCCGCGGACGAACGCCACGTGGTCCTGCAGGTGCGCGGCGGTGTATGACGCCCACGCCGCCGCCGACGGTGGGTCCAGGATCAGGGTCACCTCGTAGAAGTCGGCCGTCAGCGCCTTCGGCGGGTCCACGTTCAACAACCCTAGCTGCATGGACTCCGGGCCCAAGGTGTACGCGGTGGTCTTGCCGATGTCGCACGCGGTGATCGCGTCCGTCGGGACCACCGGTCGATTCGAGTCGGTGGCGGGGCACTTCTGCGCGCTGGCCGGCTGCGATTTGGTCACCGGGCGCACGGGCAACGGTGCGATCTTCACGATCGGCGGGGGCGGCGGTATTGGCTTGGGCGTCGTGGTGGTGGTGGTGGTGCCCGCGCTCGACGTGGTGGGTGCGGCCTGGTGGCGCGCCGAGTGGCAGCCGCACAACAGGGTCGCCAGCAGGCCGACGCACGCCGCGCGGCGCCCGACCGCACCAAGATTCTCACCTACTCGACGCCCAATCATTCGATCATTCTTGCAGCCGAAAACCCGGTGCCGCGGTACGCGTGGTGAGTCGTTGCGGCGCAGGGGAGTTCGCGCACGGCCGACATGATGGCCCACCGGGGCGGCCGCAACCTGCGCCCGACCCCTTTCTGACACTACGAAAATAGAGTAAGGTTTGGATCCGAGACGTCATGGACAAACGCCGAAAGCCTAATCCCGGGGAGCGTCGCCGCGACTTATGCGATGTGGCGATCCAGTTGTTGGCCGACGACGGGGCCAAGGGGTTAAGCCACCTCAAGGTCGACCGCAAGGCCGGCGTGCCCGACGGCACCACGTCCTTTTATTTCCGCACCCGCTCGGCGCTGCTGCGCGCCGTGGCCGAGCGGATGGCCGAGCTCGACCTCGCCGACCTACGGTCCGTCGCCGACGACTCCGACGGCCGGGGCGACAACCCCTCGCCCTCGCGACTGTCCCAGGTGGTCATTCAATCCGGTAATGAGCCGCAGCTGTTCCGTACCAAGGCGCGCTACGAGCTGACCATGCAGGCCGCCCGCGACCCGGCGCTGGCCGCAATCCTGCAGCGGGCCACGGACGAATTCACCAAACTGCACCGCGAGATCCTGGTCCAGCTCATGCCGCACGGCGCGGACCTGGAGCCCGCCGTGGTCGAGGACCTCAGCAATGTGACGTTGACGTTCATCAACGGCCTGCTGGTCCGGTACGCGCACGGCGACCGGATCGTCGACAGTCCCGAGCAGCTGGACGGCATCTTGTCGGCCATCGCCGCCGGCATTCTGCGGAGCCCGCAGCAGGGCCGGCTGACCGACACGGCCGGCCGGCGCGCCACGGGCCGGGACCGGGCGACGGCGCTCGGCTGAGCGGGCCGAACATGCGTGAATCGGTGACGGCTTATGCGGCATGGGGTCTTGCCAGACCATTCGCCGTATGGTTCTCTACGAGAATAGAGTTAGGCCGTGATGACGGGCCGATTTCAGCCCAGCCCATGCGCATGTCACAGCAACGCATTTAAGCGGAGTGTATAAATTGCCCGAACCGGATCCAGCGCTGCCAAATCGTACGGATGCCGGTAAAAGGCAGCGGTAGGAGGGATTTCGTGACCACGAGCACCGATAGCCATGTGCGATTCGACCCGTACGACGTCGAGCTGATCGCCGATCCGTACCCGATGTTCAAGCGCATGCGTGACGAGGCGCCGCTGTACTACAACTCCGAATACGACTTTTACGCGCTGAGCCGCTTCGCCGATGTGAACAAGGGAATTCTCGACTACGGCACCTACAGTTCCGCGCGGGGCGTGATCATGGAACTGATCAAGGCCAACCTCGAGATCCCTTCGGGCATGCTGATCTTCGAAGACCCGCCGATACACGACGTGCATCGCAAACTGCTGTCGCGCATGTTCACCCCTCGCAAGATCGCCGCGCTGGAGCCGATGATCCGCGAGTTCTGCGCGCAGGCGCTGGATCCATTGGTGGGGTCGGGGCGGTTCGACTTCGTCACCGACCTGGGCGCCATCATGCCGATGAAGGTCATCAGCGCACTGCTGGGGATTCCCGAAGAAGACCAGGAGTACATCCGCGATCGCGGCAACGCCCAACTGCGCACCGAACCCGGCAAGCCGATGAGTGCCGCCGAGCATGGCTTGTCAGTGGGCGAGCAGTTCGAGGCCTACATCGATTGGCGTGCCGACAATCCGTCCGACGACATCATGACCGAGTTGCTGAACGTCGAATTCGTCGACGAAACCGGCACGACGCGGCGCCTGAGGCGCGAGGAGATACTGGTCTACCTCAACGTGGTGGCCGGAGCGGGCAACGAAACGACGACGCGCTTGATCGGTTGGGCCGGAAAGGTTCTCGCAGAGCACCCCGACCAGCGTCGCGAGCTCGTCGAGAACCCCGGCCTCATCCCGCAGGCAATCGAGGAGTTGCTGCGCTTCGAGCCGCCCGCGCCGCACATGGCGCGCTATGTGACGCGCGACGTCAGCCTCTATGACCAGACGGTGCCGGAAGGCAGCGTGATGCTCATGCTGCTCGGGTCGGCCTGCCGCGACGAGCGGCAGTTCGGTCCCGACGCGGGCGAATTCAACATCCACCGCCCCGCCCGCTCGCACCTGACGTTCAGCGTTGGTGCCCACTTCTGCCTGGGTTCGGCGCTGGCCCGGCTGGAAGGCCGCGTTGCCCTCGAGGAGATCCTCAAGCGCTTCCCGGAGTGGGAGCCCGACCTGGCCAGCGCCACGCTCAGCCCGACGTCGTCGGTGCGCGGCTGGGAAACACTGCCCACCGTGGTGCCCTGATGGCCGGACGCGTCGGGGGAAAGGTCGCGTTCGTCAGCGGCGCCGCCCGCGGTCAGGGCCGCAGCCACGCGGTGCGCTTGGCGCAGGAGGGCGCCGACATCATCGCGATCGACGTCTGCGGGCCCATCGAGAACCTGGCCTATCCACACTCGACGCCGGACGACCTGGCCGAGACGGCCGACCTGGTCAAAGCTCAGGATCGTCGCATCGTCACCGCGCAGGTCGACGTCCGCGACTACGACGCGCTGAAATCCGCCGTGGACGCCGGCGTGGAACAACTCGGGCGGCTGGACGTCATCGTCGCGAACGCGGGCGTGGGTACCGACGGCAGGAAGCTGCACAAGATCCGGGAGGACGTCTGGCAGGACATGATCGACATCAACCTGAGCGGCGTCTGGCACACGGTCAAAGCGGGCGTTCCACACCTGCTTTCCGGTGGTCGCGGCGGATCGATCGTGCTCACCAGCTCGGTCGGCGGGCGCAAGGCCTACCCGAACACCGGCCATTACGTCGCCGCCAAGCACGGCGTCATCGGCCTGATGCGTGCATTCGCCGTCGAGCTCGGTCAGCACATGATCCGCGTCAACGCCGTGCTACCCACCCAGGTGAGCACCACGATGGTGATGAACGACAACACGTTCCGGCTGTTCCGCCCGGACCTCGACAATCCGGGCCCGGACGACTTCGCTCCCATCTCCCAGATGATGCACACCCTGCCGGTGCCGTGGGTGGACGCGGTGGACATCAGCAACGCGGTCCTGTTCCTCGCCTCTGACGAATCTCGTTATGTCACTGGCGTTTCGCTTCCCGTCGACGCGGGCAGCTTGCTCAAATAACGCTATCTCAAGAGAAGTTGGAGACGACGATGCCCGAATACGACTACGAAGAAATGAAGAAGGAAGCCGAGCAGTACATCAGGTTCGAGAAGGACAAGAAGAACCGGATCGCCTACATCACCTTCAATCGCCCCGAGGAGCTCAACTCCACCACCCTGGGCATGCGGCAGAACTACGCCGACCTGATCCACAAGTGCAACGTCGACGACGACGTCAAGGTCGTCGTGATCCGGGGCGAGGGCGAGGATTTCGGCAGCGGGGGCGACCTGCCCGAGCAGCGGGGAATGCTGGAGAACCCCGGGATGCCGCTGCTGCACGAGCTGGCGATCAACGATGATGACGTCAAGTACCCGCCCGGCGGATCGTATCGCTACCTGTCGACCGTCACCGATTTCTATGCCAAGGCCCGAGCGGGAAACCGCCCGCTTCAGGAGCTGCGGAAGATCAGCATCATCGAGGCCAAGGGCTACTGCTACGGCTGGCACTTCTACCAGGCCGGCGACGCCGACCTGGTGGTCGCCTCGGACGATGCGCTGTTCGGGCACCCGGCCTTTCGCTACGTGGGCTGGGGACCGCGGCTGTGGTGGTGGGCCGAGACGATGGGGCTGCGCAAGTTCTCCGAAATGCTGTTCACCGGAAGGCCGTTCAGCGCCAAGGAGATGTATGAATGCGGCTTCGTCAACAGCGTGGTGCCCCGGGAGAAGCTAGAAGAAGAGACCCTGAAGTACGCGATGGCGTGCTCCCGCTCCCGCCCGACCGACACCGTCGCGGTGCAGAAGACCTTCCTGGAGCTCTACAAACAGCACAAGGGTGAATACTTCGGCAGTCTGCTCACCGGCATGGTCGAGGGCATGCTGCCGATGATCCAAAACGACGCCGAGGAAGTGGACCTGACCGCGGGCACCTTCGAGAAGGGCCTCAACAACGTGGTGAAGGACAATGACCTGAACTTCCCGCCGGAGTGGCGCCTGAGCCGTTCGGGACGTGCGAAGCCCTGACCGTCTGATCTCGCATGTCGGCGCTGGCGGGTTTCCGGGTCGTCGAGCTGGCCGGGTCCGTGGCGGGGGAGTACTGCGGAAAGTTGTTGGCCGACTTCGGTGCCGAGGTCCTCAAGGTCGAGGAGCCGGGGCGCGGCAGCCCGACGCGCGCGATGGCTCCCATCCTCGCCGACGGTCCCGAGGGCAGCGGGTTGTTCGCGTACCTCAACACCAACAAGCAGTCCGTCGTGCTGGATCCCGACCGCCTGCAGGAGCTGATCGCTTCGGCCGACGCGGTCATCGAAGACCGCGACTCGGGCGGGTCCGATCGGCATCCGTCCGTCGTTTTCTGTTCGATCACACCGTTCGGGCGGGACGCGCCCGCCGAGTTCGGCAATGCCGAGAGCATCAACGTTTTCCATGCCAGCGGTTGGGGATACCACACTCCCAGCCACCCCGACCCCGCCAAGCCGCCATTGCAGGGGCCCGGCCGGTTCCTGGCCGACTACGAAGCGGGACTCGACGCCGCGCTGTGCGTGACGGCGGCGCTCTTCGGGCGCCTGCACAGCGGCCACGGCGATTCCATCGACATCTCCGCGCACGCCGTGCTGGCCTCCCGCGCCGACTGCATCATCGGCCGGTTCATCACCGGTGAGGTGACCGCCGAAGGCCACCGCAGCGACTACGACCAGGCAGGCCCGGCAGCGTTTTTCGCGTGCGCCGACGGTTTCGTGTACCTGTACATGACGAGCCGAACGCACTGGCTTGGCCTGAAAGCACTTGTTGGCCACCCGGCTTGGCTGGACGAGTTCGACGACGACTGGCTGGAGTTTTCCGTCACCCCGCAGAAGGTGGCCGCGTTCCATCGGGGGTTCGCGGCGTGGATCCGGGACCTCACCAAGGACGAAGTGTCCGATCGAGCCCAACACCTGGGTGTGCCGCTGGTGCCGGTGAACGGCGCCGCAGACCTGCGTGATTCGCCGCAGTACCGGCATCGCGGTTTCTTCCAGCAGGTGCGGCACCCCGTGTTGGGTGACGCGGCGTACCCGACGGTGCCATACGCCTTCAGCGCGTCCCCGGCGCGAATCGCCTCCGCCGCACCGGCCCTCGGCGAGCACACCGGACAGGTCCTGGGCAGCATCGATGCCCCGCGCCCGCGGTCCCGAGTCAGGTCGGCGCAACTCAAGCCGCCCAAGGATCCGCGCGGCGGACCGCTGCAGGGGGTTCGGGTCGTCGAACTCACCAAGGTGTGGGCCGGGCCCTACGCGGGCAAGCTGCTGGCGATGCTGGGCGCCGAGGTCATCAAGGTCGAGACCGCGGGCAGCCCCGAGGAGATGCGCGCCTACGGCGGCACCGACATCAACCACGCGCCCTACTTCCTCAGCATCAACCCCGAGATCCTCAGCGTGGACCTCGATATCAAGTCCAGCGACGGCATGGCGCAGCTGCGTGAGCTGATCGCCCGCAGCGACATCGTGATCAACAACCTGCGCCCGGGCGCGATGGAACGTCAAGGTCTCGGCCATGATCAGCTGACCGAGATCAAGGCGGACATCATCTCCGTGTCGATCAAGATGTGGGGCAACGACGGACCGCTGGGTCACCAAACCGGCTACGCGCCATGCTTCGCCGCGCTCGCGGGGCTCGCTTCGCTGGTCGGCTATCGCGGCGGGCCGCCGCTCGGGACGAGCATGCGCTACGGCGATTCGACCGTCGGCGCGGCGGCCGCATACGCCGCCGTGGTCGCGTTGTTGCATCGCGAGGTCAGCGGCGCCGGGCAGTTCATCGACTTGTCGGCCGTGGAAACCCTGTCATCGATGATCGGCGACTGCCTGCTCGAGCATGCCCTGAACGGAAAGGCCCTCGGGCCCAACGGAAATGACCATCCGGACCTGTGCCCGCATGGCTGCTATCCCTGCGCGGACGGTGGCTGGATCTCGGTGGCCGTCGCCGACGACGCGCAGTGGCGTCGGTTGTGCGACGTGCTGGGCGCGGGATCGCTGGCCCGAGAACGCCGCTACGCCACCATGCAGGGGCGACGGTGCGATGCCGAGACGCTCGACGCCCGCCTCACGCAACTCACCCGGTGCCATGAAGCCGAGCAACTCGCGGACCGCCTGCGCGCGGCGGGCGTCCCGGCCGGCAAGAGTGCGACCGCTCTCGACGTGATCGGTGATCAACGGCTGTGGGACCGCGAGCTCTACCGGTTCGTCAGCGACCATCGTGAGGGCCAGCGCCCGATTGTCGGGCCCTCCTGGCGGATGGCTCGCGGCCAGGCACGTATCGCCCGCGGCGCGCCGGACCTGGGCGAGCACACCGGCTACGTGCTACACGAGATACTGGGCGCATGACGGGGAAACTTGCACACACCGCGGCCCTGGTCACCGGTGCCAGCAGCGGAATCGGGGCCGCGACGGCGAAAGCGCTCGCCGCGGAGGGCGCGGCCGTGGCCCTGCTCGCGCGCCGCGCGGACCGGCTCGCCGAATTGCAAGCCGATATCGAATCCGCCGGTGGCACAGCGCTGGTGGTGGCGGCCGACGTCACCGACGCCGAGCAGGTATCGGCGGGCGTGCAGCGCGCCGTCGCGCATTTCGGCCGGCTCGACACCGTGGTGAACAACGCGGGGCTGATGCAATCCGGACCGGCGGTCGAGGCGTCGCTGCAGGATTGGGACGCCATGGTGACGGTCAACGTGCAAGGGGTCCTGTACGTCACGCGGGCGGCGCTCCCGCACCTGATCGCCGCCGCCGCCGACTCGCCGCGCGGTGTCGCCGACCTGGTCACCATCAGTTCGACCGCCGGGTGGGTGGCCCGACCGAACACCGCGGTCTACTCGCTGACCAAGTTCGGCGTGAACGCCTTCAGCGAGGGCATCCGGCAGGAGGTGCTCGGGCAGCGCGTCCGGGTCGGCGTGGTGGGCCCGGGAACGGTCGATACCGAAATCTTCACCCACCTCGCCGAATCGTCGCGGGAGGCGATCGAGCGCCAGACCGCCGGCATGGTCAAGTTGCGTCCCGAAGACATCGCCGACGCGGTGCTGTTCATGGTGACCCGGGACCGCCGGGTGGCCGTCAACCACATGCTGGTGCGCGCGGCCGAACAAACCTGGTAAGCAATTGACTTCACATTGGGCCGTGGGCGACCGGTACGGGTTGGCGTTTCCGGCCGACCCCGCGGCGCTGAAAAGCGGTGCGGCGGCGTTCCTCACGGAGACGCTTGTCGCCTCTGGTGCGTTGTGGGACAACGGTATCGCCCGCGTCACCGGGTTCGCTGAGGTTGCCGGCGGCAGCACGGGACGCAAGGCGATGCTCTCGGTCGAATACGCTCATCCGGCCCCGGGTCTGCCCGCCGACTTGTTCGTCAAGTTCTCGCGCGATTTCGACGACCCCGCGCGCGACCGCGGCAGAACCCAGATGGAACCCGAAGTGCGATTCGCCGCGCTGTCCGGTGCGGCGGGATTTCCGATCGCCGTACCCCGGGTGCTGTTCGCCGACTATCACCGCCGGACCGGCACCGGGATACTGGTCACCGAGCGGATCCGATTCGGCGGCAACGGGATCGAACCGAAGTATCACAAATGCCTGGACTACGAGATGCCCGAACCCCTCGAGCACTACCGAGCGCTGATCACCGCGCTGGCCCGGCTCGCCGGCACCCATCGATCCGGCCGGCTGCCGGCCGAGCTGACCGCGCCCTTCCCGCTGGACGTGGCGACCGCGACGGTGGGGGATCGGGCGGCGCTGTCCCCGGCCAAGCTCGAGCGCCGCGTTGACCAACTGGCCGACTTCGCCGAGACCCGCCCCGGGCTGCTGCCCGCTTGTTCACCCGAGTTGGTGGCGCGCCTGCGTGCGGACGTGCCCCGGTTCGCGCATTATGAGCAGGCTGTCGCGGCCCTCTTGTCGACGGACTCCGACTACGTTGCGCTGTGCCATTGGAACGCGAACATCGACAACGCATGGTTCTGGCGCGACCCCGGAGGCGTTCTGCGCTGCGGCCTGATGGACTGGGGCTGCGTCGGCCAGATGAACCTCGGGATGGCGGTCTGGGGAGCCATGTCTGGCGCCGAAACCGACTTGTGGGACTTGCATTTCGACGAGCTGTTGCAGCTGTTCGTCACCGAATTCCATTGTTGCGGCGGTCCGGAGCTCGATCCGGTTCGGTTGCGCCGACACACACTGCTGTACGCGGCGGCGATGGGCGTCGCCTGGCTGCTGGGGGTACCGGCGTTGATCCGCAAGCGATTCGAAGCCATACCGGACAGCCGGCTGCATCCACTGATCCGGGACGACGAGAGCGTGCGGGCGCCGCTGCAGATGCTGTCGAACCTGCTGTTCCTGTGGGATCGGCATCGCGTGGGGGAGCTGCTTGACGCCGCGCTCGCGGAATGAGACACCTGAGCTAAGGCTCTTCGTCGTCCTCGTCTCGGAGCAGCTTCTCGGGATGATGAAAAGTGTTGGTGCGCGGCTGACCGCGGTCCAAATGCGGTGGCGGTATCCATTCCGTGTCGCCCTTGGCGTTCTTACGTGTCGTCCAACCGCCGGGCTTCAGCAGGTGGTGATGCGGTCCGCACGCGAAGGTGAGGTCGTTGACGTCGGTGCGCCGGCACTTGGCCCACTCTATGACGTGATGGACCTCCGCGTAGTAACCCGGCACGGTGCAACCCGGTGCGGAACACCCGCGATGCTTGGCGTACAGCACGATTCGCTGGCCGGGGGAGGCGAGTCGTTTGGTGTGGTACAGGGCCAGGGCTTTGCCTTTGTCGAAGATCGCCAGATAATGACGCGCGTGGCGGCTCAAGCGGATCACATCGCTCATCGGAAGGATGGTGCCGCCGCCGGTCAGGCCGCGCCCGGCGGCGGCCTCCAGCTCTTGCAGCGTCGTGGTGACGACGATGGAGGCGGGTAAGCCGTTGTGCTGACCCAGTTTTCCCGAGGCCAGGAGGGCTCTGAGGCCCGCATTCAGCCCGTCGTGATTGCGTTGGGCCGCCGACCGGGCGTCGGCATCGATGGCATCCTGGCTTGGTGCGCCGTCTACGCATGGCACGTCGTCGAGCGGGTTGCACATGCCGGGTGCGGCCAGCTTCGCGAGAACTGCCTCAATGGTGGCCCGCAGCTCCGGGCTGATCACGCCGCGCAACTCCGACATGCCGTCGGCTTGCTGCTTGCCCAGGGTCAGTCCACGCCGCCGCGCGCGGTCCTCGTCGGTGTAGGTGCCGTCGGGGTTCAGGCAATCGGCGACGTGATCGGCGAGCTGGGCCAATTGTTCGGGGCGATAGTTCATTCCGTGGGTAACGAGGTCGGCTTCGACGGCTTGACGCGTCGCGAAGTCCACCCACCCGGGCAGCTGACGGAAAAACCTGCGGATCACCGCCACCTGCCCGGTGCCCAGCTTTCCGTCTCGTTGGGCGTCGGCGGTTGCGGCAAGGATCGGCGCCAGGGGCTCGCCGGTTAGCCCGCGCCGCGGCCCCAGGTCGGCCGCCTCCTGGATGCGCCTCGACGCTTCGGCGCGGCTGATCGAAGTCGATTCGGCGATCGCATGGGAGAGCTTGCCGCCCAACTCCTCTGCCGTGGCCTGGCGGGCCAAGTTGTTGATCAGCGGATGCTCGATAGCCGGGAGCTGGCGGCGCACCTTCTCGCAGCGCTTCAACATCGCTAATTGCTCGGGAGTGGCCAGATCGTCACCGTCGTAGCCGACCAGGTCGCCCATGGCAGCGTCGATGGTGTCGAATGCTGCCAGCACAGCGTCGCGATCTATAGCCACACTGCGAAACTATCGGCACCCACCGACAAAAAACCCGCCGTTGAGACCGCTGAAGCTAAAGTGACACAAGTGGTTTCAGCAGAGGGCGCGCCTTCTTTACTGCGGCATCGGCATCGGCATCGGCATCGGCATCGGCATCCGCGGCTGCAGAAGGTCAAATCTTAATCAGCCAGTCCACGGCGGGCTGGTAGTCATCACATCGACGCCGTCCTCGGTGATGTGCACGGTGTCCCGCCGGAATACCGCGCCGATTCCCTCCTGCCACACATAGCCGGTGATCGCCAACACCATGCCGACCTCCAGCTCGTCGTATTCGCCCGCGGCGAGCAAAGGCTCGGACACCACCGGCGGATCGAAACCCAACCCCAATCCGTGCGCGATCGGCATCGGCGGTATTGGCTCGCCGGCCGACTGATAGGCGGCGAGCAGGTCGGAGGTGGGTGCGCCGGGGCGGCAGGCCCCAAGCATGCTGTCGTGCAACGCGTCCGACCGTCGGAAGAGCTCACGGGGAGCGTCACCGACCGGCCGGGTGCAGCCCACCTCGGCGACATAGCCATTCGCCAGTGCCCCGGCGGCGAACGCCACCAGGTCGCCCGGCCGAGCCTCGCCGGAATCGGCACGGCGCCAAGGGTGTTCCTTCGACGTCACCCAGGCGGCGTCCTGAGTGGCCGGCGTGCTCACCCCGCCCGCGGCCATGGCCTGCATCATGGCAGCGGCCAGTGTCCGCTCAGAGACTCCCGGCGCGAATTCGGACAAAGCCGCGGCGAGTCCGCGTTCGGCGACGCGCAGGGCGGTGTCCATGGCCGCGATTTCGTCAGGTGTCTTGATGCGCCGCGCCGCGCGCATCGCCGGCTCCGCGTCGACGAGCTCGGCATTGGGGAACGCCTCGGGCAGCAGCGCGGCGAAAGTGGGTGTGATCGCATCGGATCCGACGCGGCGCGCCGTCTCGGCACCGTCGATCTTCTTCAGCACGTCGATGAGCGTCATCGGGTTCCACGCCAGTCCGTAGAGGTGATCGTGCCCGATCTCCTCCGGAACCCCCTCGTCGTCAGTGCTGTTGAGGTAGATGTCCCTGGAAGCGCGCACCACCACACACATGGGACCGAACGGCCGCGTCCCGGCGATCCAGAGCTGCGGTGCGCCGGTGACATAACGAATGTTGGCCTGCCGCCCGAGCACCAGGACGTCGAGCCCGTGGGCGTCCATTTGGGCCAGTGCCCGTTCCCGACGGCCCATCCGCAATGGGTGGGGGTCGGGCACAACCTCAGTCGCCATAAGGGGAGTAGGGGTAGTCGGTGATCGGCAGGTAGCCGTCTTCGGTGATCACCACGATCTCTTCACTGCGGTAGCCGCCTGTCCCGTCCTCCCACACCACTGGTTCCAGAACCAGAACCATCCCGGGCGCAAAGACGAAGTTGTCGTCGAATTCTTCGCCGAGATCCGTTCCGATCATGGGCGCTTCGGCGGGGTAGGTGCCGATGCCGTGGCCCAGGTAGAAATGCGGTAACCACGGTTTGCGGCCACCGTTGGCGGCGATCGCCGCCCGCGCCAGATCACCGGAAGTGACACCGGCTTTGGTCGCGGCGAGCACCGCATCCATGATGGCCCGCCATTGCCGGAACTGATCCTGTTGCCGGGGCGTGGGCTGCTCGCCGACAACCCAGGTACGGCCGAAATCGGAGCAGTAACCGAGGTAGGTCATGCTGATATCGGTCCAGAGCACATCACCGGCGGCGAGTTCACGATCGGTGGGCAGCAGCGGCAACGCAAGGTCACCGTGGGTCGTCCAGACTCCGGTTTCGCGCGAGCTGGGCATGACCTGCCAGATGGCCTCCAGCATGTTGGTGGTGGCGCCCAGCTCGAAGGCGCGACGCACCAGCGTGGCCGAAAGCTCGGTCTGACGCACGCCCGGGGCCAGGGCCGCCTGCACGTCCACCATCGCCTCTTCGGTGATGCGGGCCGCCCGGCGAAGGCAGGACAGCTCATCTCGCGTCTTCACCAGCTGCGCGGCACCAACCACGATCGCCGCGTCCGTCGGCGCGCCCGCGGGGAACAGGTTGGGGCCTGCCCTGCGCATCGCCCCGGTCAGCTCGTCGACGCCGATGTTCGCGCCCGGCGGAATCAGCCCGGCCAGCTCGCGCGCGAATTGCCCTACGCCGTGGTCGAATTCGAGGTAGACCGGGCCGTGCAGGTGGTCGTCGGACACCGGGGGTGCCGCGGACGCTCCGCCGCGGAACGGCATGAACAGGTGCGGATGTTCGTCGTCGGCGAGTACGACCGCGACCGGGCGCTCCACATGCGAGAGGCCCGCGTCCAGCAGCGGCCAGCTGGCGCCCGTCGCATACCCGACGTAGCCGTTCATCGACAGGATCAGCGCGTCGACACCATGGTCGGCCATCGCGGACCGCAGCCGCGCCCCGATTTCCGTACGCATGCGTGCCCGGTCCGGTTCGTCGGGTATGTCGATCACCGAGCCGTGGGTGAGTGAATTCGTCATCAGATACCCAAGTGGTGCGAGCAGTCGGACGACCACGTCACGTTGTCGATTCCGATCTCAAGGGTGCGGGTTTGCGACGACATCATCGTTTACTCACCATGTCACCGGAAGCTCGTATAGGCCATAGGCCAGCGCGTCGTGTTTGAACGGCAGCTCTTCCACCGGCACCGCGAGCCGCAGGCTCGGGGCGCGACGCAGCAACGTGGGCAAGACGATCTGCAGCTCCATCCGGGCCAGCTGCTGCCCGACGCACTGGTGGCGGCCGTAGCCGAAGCCGACGTGCGGGCCGTCCTCCCGGCGCAGGTCGAGCCGCTCGGGCTCGGGGAATTGGCGGGAGTCCCAGTTCGCCGGCGCCACGTCGAGGATGATGCCCTCGCCGGCGCGGATGGTCTCGCCGCCCACGTCGATGTCCTCGACCGCGATGCGGCGCTGGCCCGTCTGAATGATGCTCAGGTAGCGCATCAATTCCTCGACCGCGACGGCAATCTCCTTCGGATCGTCGCTGTCGCGCATCCACGCCAGCTGGTCGGGATGGTCGAGCAGGGCCGCGACGCTCAGGCTGATCATGTTGGCGGTGGTTTCGTGACCGGCGATGAGGACGCCGGTGGCCAACTGCGCGGCCTCGCGGACGCTGAGCTCTTCGGCGTTGACCCGCTCGGCGAGGTCGGACACCAAATCCTCCGAGGGGCTTTGCATTTTCGCCCGCACCAGATTGGCCAGGTACTTCGCCAACGATGCCGCGCCCTGGGCCGTGTCCTCCTCCGTCGCGTAGCGGCCCATGCCCCGTTGGGCTTGGGCCTGGAAGAAGTCGGCGTCCTCGTAGGGCACACCCAGCAATTGGCTGATGACCAGCGATGGGACGGGCAGCGCCAACGTGCTGACGATGTCGCCCGGCTTGGGGCCGGCCAGCAGCGCGTCGATGTGATCGTCGGTGATCTGCTGCACCGCCGGGCGCAGCGCCTCAACCCGCTTGAACGTGAAGGGCTTTGACAGCATCCGCCGGAATCGGGTGTGTTCTCCGGCGTCGGAGGTGAACACCGATCGCGGGCGCTTGTGCACCGTCGCGAGCATGCCCTCGTTCCAATGTGGATATCCCGGCAGCCGGTCGTCGACGCTGGCGCGCGAGTCGGTGAACAACTCCCGGATCGCCTCGTAGCCGTGGATCAGCCACGGCGTGCTGTCGTCCCAAATTCGCACCCGGCTGAGCTGCTTGTCGGCGTTGAGCTCCAACACCTTTGGGGGCGGGGCGAACGGGCAGCCCGGCGCCCGCGACATCGGGAACTCCGGGATATCGGTGGCGGTCGAGACGTCGGTCATCGTTCTCCTTGCTGCTGGCCTGCTTTGGTTTTCGCCGGACTAGCCGGATGCCGCACCCACGTGGACCGGTGCGCGCCACAGGCCGACGATGGCGTCGATCAGGCCTTCGCCGGCGACCGGCCAGGCCGAACGCGACCGTGGCCCGTGTTCGGCCAGGGCGCCTTCGTGCTCGGCGCAGGTGTGCATGAGCAGGTTGCGCACCATGACCATGCGTTCTGAACGCACCCGCTTGGGCAGCTCGGGGAGGCAGCGATTGATGCCGTCGATGGTCCGCACCAGCAGCGGCGACGTGAGCGCGTCTTTGGTGACGACGTGGCGGTAGGTGGGGTCGGCCATGGCCTGGGCGGCGAACCGCGCGTACCAGCTGGGCGTACCCAGCGCGTGCAGGTGATCGGTGAGGGGTCGCACCAACGCGCCCACCCAGTCGCGCAGGTCGATCGAATCGTCGACGGCGTCCAACATCTGCGCCCGGAGCTCCTCGATGGGTTCCCGATGCCTGCTCTCGATCGCCCGGAGCAGGTCGGTCCTGGTGCCGAAGTGATAACAAGCCGCGGCGTTGTTGCCCTGCCCTGCCGCCTCGCTGATCTGCCGATTCGATACGGCATACATGCCGCGTTCGGCGAACAGCACCTCCGCGGCCGACAGGATCGCGTCCCGCGTACCCGTCGATCGGACGGACCGGGCCATCCGCTCGGCGGTCATCGCCTCAGTGAACACCGCGTGCCTGATTAAATCAAGCAGTTTATTTAATAGTTTGGTCGCCGGGCGGTGTGCTACGCGTCCGCATTGGAATCCCGTTCCGTCAAGGTGATTTCATTGCTGCGACGCCCGGGCCGGCCCGCACGGGAATACAGTCGCCGTATGAATCCGCTCCAGCGGCTGGCCGCCAATCCGACGGCCTACCGCCGGCTCGTCCTCAATGGCCGGCCGGTCGCGGAAGCCGTCGAGGCGCTGATGCGGTTCGTGACGGGTGGGCGGCTCGGCGTGCTGGACCTGGCCGGCCTGCCGAACGTGCGGATCACGACGGCGGGACGCAAAACGGGCCTCGCCCGCACGGCGACGGTGCAGTACGTGCCCGTCGACAATGGGCTGTTGCTGGTCGGTTCCAATTGGGGTCGGGACCGCCACCCGTCGTGGTCGGCGAATCTGAAAGCCACGCAGCGGGTTACCGTCCGCAGGCGCGGGCAGCGCTTCGTCGCGGCGGTACGGTTACTCACCGGCGAGGAGCGGGACAAAGCGTGGTCAGAGGCGCTGGCGCACTGGCCGAACTATCAATTAGCCCAAGACCGCGCGGGCGGGCGCCAGTTCCGCCTGTTTCTCCTCACGCCGCAGATCCCATCGCGACGCGGCGGGGACTAACCCGGATGCGACTTTTTCAGCTTCGCGATCTCGTCGCCCCAAACCGACTGCGCACCAGCATCACCCACGCGATAGATCTGGACCGTCGACCCGATGGCAGCGGCAAGAACGAGTATCGCGATGGTCGCCCGGACGACCACGCGGCTCTTGTCCGAGCGGCGTTCGATCACGCGCATCACCACTAGCACCAGCGCGGCCGCCAGCAGTGCGGCGGCGAAGTAGGTCATCGTCGCGCCCAGAGTGGCGTGCTTCTGCAGGATGGCGCTGGGTTTGGCCCTCAGGTCGTAAAGCCATTCCCCGGCGTTCACCGTGATCGGCGTCAACACCATGGTGGCGACCGCGAATATCAGAGCGAGCCACAACAGCGGGCCCCGACGCGCCGTCGGCCAAAACACGCACACGATCTCCAGCAGGGCGGTCAGCGGTACCAGCACGACCACGAAGTGCAGCAGCAGGGCATGGGCTGGCATGCCGTTGATGATGGTCATCGGGCTCCTTGGTGGTGGGCGGTCAGTTCGCGCTCAGCCGCCGAGGCCCTTCTTGATGGCGGCATCTTGTTTCTGACCAACGTCGTTGACGAAATCCGCGGGGGCCAGGGTGTCGGGCGGGCCGTCGAACTGCAGCGTGACGAAGGCCCTGCCCTCGGTGAACAGCAGTATCGTCACGCCCTTGCTCTTGTCCGGATTGTTGCCCAATAAGGTCGTTCCGCCGGTTCCGACGTTGGCAGCTTGCGTCGTCGGGTTCTTGATCACGTCACCCTGGGCGCCCTTGGCCGTGTTCAACGCGTCGGTGGCGGCGCCGGGGTCCGCGAACACCTGGATGGTGTCCTTGATGACGTGGCTGCCGTCCTCGTCCTTGAACGTCGTCGCGACGCCCGGCTGGCCATTCGGGTTCGGGGTCGGTGGGGTGGCGGTGAACGGTATCGGCGCGTTGATGTCGCTCGCCTGGATCAGCAGTCCGGTGTACTCGCTCGGCTGCGCGGCGGCCGACGACGTCGGAGCCGAGCTGTGCGCACTGGTGGCCGAGCTGGACGACCCCGACTTCGACGGCGTCGAGGTCGTCGAATTCTTGCCGCACCCCGCTATCGCCACCGCCAGCGCCGCCGTCACCGCGACGCCCGCGGCCACCGTCCGTGAAGTCCTCATCGCTCGAGCTCCCTTCCAGGCCGCCTTCGGCGCCACCGTCGAGTTCGTTCCCGAATCGCACAGTACATTGCGGCGCGGCGCCACCGTGGCGCCGAAGGCCCCGAAAGAGATGAGGGGCTAATCCAGTTGGTCGCGTAGGCAGCGCAGGGTGCTGGCCAGAATGCGCGAGACCTGCATCTGCGACACCCCGATGCACTCGGCGATCTGGCTCTGCGTCATCGATTCGAAGAATCGCATGCGCAAGACCTCGCGTTCGCGCTCGGGGAGTCCGGCAACCAGGACGCGCAGCGCTTCCCGGTTGGTGATGTGTTCGATCTGCGGGTCGATGCCGCCGACCGCGTCCGCGACCAGTCGCGGTGTGCCCGAGCTGTCGGTGCCCACCGGCGCGTCCAGGGAATCCAGCCGGTAGGCGTCGCCCGCCACCAGGCATTCCACGATCTCCTCGCGCGGGACTTCCAGCTCCTGCGACAACTCGCCCGCGGTGGGTGCGCGTCCCAGTTTCTGGGCCAGATCGCCGGTCGTCCTGCTGATCTGCACGTGCAGTTCACGTAATCTCCGCGGGACCCGCATGCCCCAGCTGTAGTCGCGGAAGTAACGCCGAACCTCGCCCATCATGGTCGGCACCGCGAAGCCGATGAAGCTCGGGCCCTTATCGGGATCGAACCTGTTGATGGCGTTCATCAGGCCCAGTCGCGCCACCTGGATGAGGTCATCGAGCCCCTCGCCGCGGCGGGCGAAGTGGCTGGCCACGTGGTCGGCCAGGGGCAGGCATCGGGTCACGATCCGTTCGCGCTGGCGACGGTATTCGTGCGACTCGGCCGGCATCCGGCGCAGCAGCACGAACATCTCGACCACGTCGTCGTACGAATCGTCGGCTTTCTTGTCACGGCACGGCGGGGTGGACGCAGGACGGGCGGGAGCAATCACATTGGTCATAGGCGCACGCGCCCGTTCGCGGCGCGGCTGATCCTGAAAACTTTGGTGCACAAACATTTCTGCATTACTGACTCACTCCTCTGAGTCGTGTGCAACGAGACTGGCAGCTATGCGCACGTCGCCTCACTGCACCTGTATCCGCAGGACTGGTCGGTAATCGAACGCGCGGGTTACCGGCGGGAGATGACTCAGGTGTTTGTCGCCGGAGCCATGCCAAGCTCAGTAGCCATGCGGCTGACTGGCCGCTTTGGGCTAAACGGCGACACGTCCAGAACGGACTTCGTTTACGACTATACGCCCCATTGCGTGCGCCCGCGATCGCTCACCCCGAGTCGGCCCCGGCCCTTGTCCCACCCGTTTGCACCGAACAAACAAACCGCATCGCAGCAAACCTCCTGACGCTTGCCCGGGCCAGCACTTTCACCGCGCGAAATGGACCGTCGGGATTACTCCGGTTCGAACCGGCGGCCGCCGGCAAAGCGGAGCGGCATTTCTCAGGTTAACCGGAGTCGACCGCGCCCATCACATTCCGCGCGTGTCGGAAGGCGCCGGCTACGGTTCTCATTTCTGGCCCGGCTGGGTACTGTTCGCCTAATGTTCGTGACCGATTTCCCGCGACTTGCTCTCGACCCTAGCCGAGAGCCGTTCGCGCACAACGCATTATGACGGCGATGAATGCCGGCGGGCGCTCGCTGGACGGGCGCGGCGTGGTGGTGGCCGGCGGCAGCCGGGGGATCGGGCGGGCGGTCGTCGAGCTGCTCTGCGGCCTGGGCGCGGGCGTGATCGTCAACGGGCGCGACGCGGAGGCGGTGGAGGAGACGGTCGCCGCGGTCACGGCGTCCGGCGGGCATGCCAGCGCGGTGGTCGGACCCGCGGACGACGAGCGCATCGCCGGCGTCCTTGTCGATGACTGCGTGCGCAGGTATGGACGACTAAATGGGCTGATCAACTGCGCGGGGATCGCCGAACCACCCGGCTCCTCGATTCTGAACATCTCGCCGGGCGACTTCGACCGCTTGATCAGCGCTCACCTCGGCACCGCTTTTCACACCTGCCGGGCGGCGGCTCCCGTCATGGCCGCGCAGGGGCACGGCGCCATCGTCAACACCAGTTCGGTCGCGTTTCTGGGCGACTACGGCGGCACCGGCTATCCCGCGGGCAAGGGCGCCGTGAACGCGCTGACGATGGCCATCGCCGCCGAACTGAAAGGCCACGGCGTGCGAGCCAACGTGGTGTGTCCCGGCGCCCGGACCCGGCTGTCCACGGGTGCCGAGTACGAGAAGCACATCGAAGACCTGCACCGGCGCGGGCTGCTGGACGAGATGACCATGCGCGCCTCGCTCGACAGCGCGCCGCCGGCCTTCGTGGCTCCGCTCTACGCGTATCTCGTGAGCGACCTGGCGCGGGCCGTCACGGGCCAGATCTTCGTCGCGGCAGGCGGATTCGTCGGCGGCTTCGACCGGCCGACGCCGCGGGTGCTGGGCTACCGCGACCACCGCGACGGCGAACCCTGGTCGCTCGACGATCTGCACGCGATGATCGGCGCCGCGCAAGCCGCGCACTGATCGACCCGGGCGGCAGCAAATCGATCTGGTCGACGCCGTGGCGGTGTCGCCACGGGCCGGGAGCGGCGCCCCCAAGCGCCCTGATTTCACCACTGATACACGGGAAAGTCGCACGTTGTGGGTGTGCGGGGCCGCCCGGCGGCCTACGCTGTCCTGCGAACCGCAGGAGGGTGTTTTGACAATGCAACCGAACCCGCTCGACCCAGTCGCCAGCGAACGGCTGTCGCACGCAGGCAAAGTGTTCACCTCCGATCTCTCGATCAACGAATTCGCCTTGTTGCATGGGGCCGGGTTCGAGCCGATCGAGCTGGTGATGGGCGTCTCGGTCTACCACGTCGGGTATCAGTTCACCGGGATCCGGCAACAATCCGAGCTGCCCGTGCTCACCGACGCGACCTACCGGGCGCGCTGGAACGCGATGTCGCGGATGCAGGCGGAGGCCGATTCGCTGGGCGCGGACGGCGTGGTGGGTGTCCGCCTCGAATGGCGCCATCAGGGCGAGGGCGAGCATCTCGAGTTCATCGCGGTCGGCACCGCGGTGCGATACACGGAGAAGCCCGGAGCCTATCGCCGTCCCAACGGGCAGGCGTTCACCAGTCACCTGTCCGGGCAGGACCTGACCACCCTCCTGCGATCGGGATTCGTCCCGGTCGCGTTCGTGATGGGCAACTGCGTGTTCCACATCGCCGTGCAAGGGTTCCTGCGCACGCTCGGCCAGGTGGGGCGCAACGCCGAGATGCCCCAGTGGACGCAAGGCAGCTACCAGGCCAGAGAGCTGGCGATGTCGCGCATGCAGAGTGAGGCCGAGCGCGATGGCGGAAGCGGCGTCGTCGGGGTGCACTTCGCCATCTCCAACTACGCCTGGGGGCATCACACCGTGGAGTTCTACGTCGCGGGAACCGCGGTGCGTCGCGGCGGTGCGGCGCAGCCGGTGACGCCGTCGTTCGTCCTGCCCATGAGCGATTGATGACGAGCCTCGATCACGAGCGGGTCGGCCAGTCCATCGGAGCGGCCTTGTCGGGTCCCGGGGGAGTCGGGCTGGTCCTTCGGGTGTTCTCCGGCGTTCCGGGGGTGATTTTCACTCCCGCGCGCCGCGGCTTCTTCCGGTCGCAGCCGGAACGGGTGCAGATCGGCCACTGGCGTTATGAAGTCACCCCCGACGGCCGCCTGAGCGCCGCCCACCTGGTGAACGGCATCGTTCTGGGCGAAGAGGTCCTCGCCGCGGCTGCCGTCGGACCGCACATCGCCCGCGCCCTCGGGCAGCTGGTGACCGGCTACGGCCCAACGATCATCCCGAACATCGATGCGGCCATCGAGGTCCTCGATGCCGGGGCCGGACCGCGCTGACGCCGCCCGCTCGCCGGTTGCCTCGGGGCCCTGTTCGAGCGCCGGTCTACACGCGTCCGGCGGCGAAATCGGCCGCCTGGTCAACCAAGCCGGCCTCGACGTACTGGCGGTGCGCGACGGGGTTGCCCCCGTCCGAACAGACCGGGTCGCCGGGCACGCACAACTCGATGGTTTTGGCCGAATAAGGGGGGCCGATCGTCACGGGCGGTTCGTTGAGGATGCTCATGAACTGGTTCGACGGCTTCCCAAAGAGCGCGAGCGCGGCCACGTGGTTGGAAACCTCGGCCGGCATCGGCTGCAGCGCCTGGACCAGGTGCACCCCGTCCGGCACCGCGCTCTCGGTGACGAAACCAATCACGGCCGCGCCCTGGGAGTACCCGCCCAGCACCATCCTGGTTCGGGGGCAGGAGACCGCCATGTGTTCGACGTGCGCGCCCGCGTCGCTGATTCCATCCACGGCCCTGGGGAAGTCAGTGGTCGCCGGGTAGTCGACGGGATACACGCCCACGGACCTGCCGCCGACGCGCGGCCGCAGGCTGTCGACGAAGCTCTGTCCGATCCGGCCGATGCCGGGCGGCTCGTTGGTGCCCCGCGCGAACACCACCTCGACGTCGGGGCACGGCCCGGCTGCCGCGACCGGAACGGCCGGGAGCGTCCAAAACGCTGCCAGCACAGCACAAATCAAACCGCCGAGACGATGCGCCTGCACAGCGTGATTTTGTCACAGGGTGACTAAGTGCGCGCGTTATGCGGTCGCGGCCGCCGGCGTGCTACCGCGCTTGCCGGTGCACCAACGAACCGGCGGCCCGGAGCACGCCGCGAAACGCGTAGGCGGCGGTCACCACGGTCAAGATGATGAGGAGCACGAACATGGGCAGCCAGTTGCCCCGACTGTGGTCGACCTCCCACCAGATGATGGTGAACAGCACGACACAGAGCAGCAGCACCACGTCCCGCCAGTTGCCCCGGTAAGACAGCGCCGCCTTGCGCAGCGCCCGGCCCCGGTCCGCGGTGTCGATCAGGTCGTCGATGCGGGCGTCGATGGTGCGTTGCAGCTCGGCGCGCCTCTCGGCGGCCTCCGGCGGCAGCCGGTCGAGCAAGTCCATGTCCTGTTTGATCAGCCCCCGATAATCCGGGCCCCGGAATTGCCCGGCGGCCACGGCAAGCATCGCGCCGCCGAACACGGGCGCGCTGTTCAGAGCGATCTGTCCGAGACCCGTCATGCCCGCTCCTTAACGGTCGTGGTCAACGTCGGCGGGGTCAGGATGCCTTGAACGGGCGCCGTCGCGTTCGCGGGGGCTCGGGGCTGTGCAGCGCGTCCATCGCACGCATCATCTGCGGGTAGGCGATCGCCGGTCCGAGCCAACGCGTGAGATAGCGCCGCAGATCGGCACCGCTGCGCGCCGGGCGTCCCGGGTCGGCGAGGAACGAATGCAGCACCCGCAGGCTGAATTCGTTCAATTCATCGAGGCCGGCTTCGTCGAAACCGTAGCTCTCCCAATCGATGTCGTAGCGATGCAGCATCGAGCGGCCGAACGCCAGGGCGGTGTCGGAGATGATGGAGACCTTCTGCCCGCCGCGATGGCGTTGGTTGAGCACGAATTCGACCTGGTTGTCCGAGGCCAGCTCTTCGATGGCGTACGCAATTCCTTCGGTGATCGCCACGACGGGGTCGGTGACCCCCTCGAGGTGGGCCGCCATCCGATCCAGGAAGCCGTCGGCCGATCGCATCGCCGAGGCCACCAGCAGCGCCTGCGTCCCGGGGAAGTATCGATACACGGTCTGCCGGGTGACCCCGAGCGCCCGCGCCACGTCGGCGATCCGCAGCGCCGAGCCGGGCTCGGCAATGATCTTGTCGGCGGCATCAAGGATGCGCCCGATCGCCTCCTCGTCGGAGGCGGGCGTGTTCCCTGCCCAACCGTGACTGCGCATTTAGCGGGCGGCAAACCCGTAGTCGGTGATCCCCACAGCCGGATCATAGCGGCTGGGAGCAGGCGATCGTGGCTGGTTAACATGGGCGGACACTTCCGCCACTATGTATGCTCACTGCGGACCATGGGGGTGCCGCGCGGCAGGAAGGCCGAACTTTGCACTACGACACCGTGATCACCAACGGTCGCTGGTTCGACGGGACGGGTGCGCCGTCGGCGCGCAGAAACATCGGTGTGCGCGACGGCCGGGTCGCCACCATCACGCCGGAACCACTCGACACGGCGGGTGCCGATGTCATCGACGCGACGGGCCAGTGGGTGATCCCAGGGATCATCGACATCCACACGCATTACGACGTCGAAATACTCTGTGAGCCCGAGCTTTCCGAATCGCTGCGGCATGGCGTGACCACTGTGATGCTGGGATCGTGTTCGTTGTCCACGGTTTACCTGGACAACGTGGACGCGGGCGATATCTTCGGCCGCGTCGAGGCGATTCCCCGCCGCTACGTCATCGAGCACCTGGACGCGGCCCGCTCATGGACCAATCCTGCGGAGTATGTCGCCGAACTCGAGCGGCGAAACCTGGGGCCCAATGTCGCCGCCTTCATGGGCCACTCCGACATGCGTGCCGCAACGATGGGGCTGGACCGCGCAACCCGCAAGGACGTCCGGCCGTCGGCCGCCGAGCTGGCGCGGATGGAGTCGATGCTGAACGAGGCGCTCGACGAAGGCTTCGTTGGGATGTCATCGCAGCAACTGCTGTTCGACAAACTCGACGGCGAGGTCTGCCGGTCGCGAACCCTGCCGTCGACGTACGCGACGTCCCGCGAACTGCGCCGGCTGAACGCTATATTGCGGCGGCGCAACAAGATTCTGCAGTCGGGGCCCGACATCAAAAACCCGCTGTCGGTGGTGTCCCAGCTGGCGACGTCGCTGGGATTCGGCCGGCCCCGGTTGAAGACCAGCCTGCTCTCGGCGGCCGACATCAAGGCCATACCGCCGGTGATCCACCTGATGGACTCCCTGGCCCGAGCGGTGAACGCCCTGGGCGGTGACTTCCGGTGGCAGCATCTGCCGGTCCCGTTCGAGGTCTACGCCGACGGGATCTCGCTGGTGGTGTTCGAAGAGTTCGGCGCAGGCGCGGCGGCGCTGCACTTGCAGGACGAGATCGAGCGCAATGAGCTGATGCGCGATGAGGACTACCGCCGCCGGTTCCGCGAGGACTACGACCAGAGGTTCGGGCCCCGGGTGTGGCACCGGGACTTCTTCGACGCCGAGATCGTCGCCTGCCCGGATGCGTCGGTGGTCGGCAAGTCCTTCGGCCAAGTGGGCCTGGACCGCGGCGGGCTGCATCCGGTCGACGCCTTCCTCGACCTGGTGGTGGAGCACGGCGAAAGCCTGCGCTGGCGGACCACGATCTCCAATCATCGCCCCGAGGTGCTCAAGAAACTGGCGCGGAGCGAAACCGTCCAGATGGGCTTCTCGGACGCCGGCGCACACCTGCGCAACATGGCCTTCTACAACTCCGGATTGCGTCTGCTGCGGCACGTGCACGAGGCGGACAAGCACGGCTCCCCGTTCATGTCGATCGAGCGTGCCGTGCACCGGCTCACCGGCGAGCTCGGGTCCTGGTACGGAATCGACGCCGGCACCCTGCGCGAAGGGGACCGTGCCGACATCGTCGTGATCAACCCGGACAAGCTCGACGATTCGCTGGATCGCTACGCCGAGCATCCGGTGCAGTCCTACGGCGGCTTGTCCCGGATGGTCAACCGTAACGACGACACCGTCAGCGCCGTGTTGGTGGGCGGACGGTTGGCGTTCGGTGCCGGCGAGGCCGCACCGGCGCTGGGCAAGCAGAAATTCGGCCGCTTCCTGCGGGCGGACCAGACATCCAGGAACTTGACGCCGGTCGCTTAACCGTTGCCGGGCAGCGGCTTACGCCACGGATGCACCCAAAATCAGGTTGACGGCCTCGTCGAGTTGTCCCGCGATCTCATCGAAGCTGACGAACCGGGCGGTCATCAGCGCGCCGGAGAAAGTCATCTGCAGCGTCGATTTCACGGCGCGCGGCCAGCCCGGTCCCAGCGCGGCACCGATCCGGGTGGCGACCTCTTGGCCGATCTGCTCACGAATCGGCTTCACCGCCGGGTCATCTGCCATCAGGGCCGCGCCGCACGCCGCGGTCAGTTCGGGCTCGTCGGCTACCACGACGGCCATGTCTCGCAGGGTTGAGCTGACCCGGGTCTTGGTGGTGTCGTTGACATCGGTATGCAGCGGCAGCTCGCGGAGAAAGCGCAGGTACACCGCCGCGACCAGTGCGCTTTTCGACGGAAAGTAGGTGTAGGCGCTGGCCGGTGACACTCCGGCACGACTCGCCACCGAACGCATCGTCAGATTGGCGTACGACGACGCGCGCAGCTCCTCGAGCCCGGCGTCGAGGACCTTGCGGATCGTCTGTCCGGGCCGGCGGTCGGACCGACGAGCCGCATCTTTGGACACCGGTCCAGTGTAGGAAGGCGCCGAGAGCGCGAACAACCGTCTTCCGAATCTTGCCCGGCGGCGGATCTGCGCTACGCGCTGTTGTTTCGCGTCACCGCCGAACGGCGGTCCGGTACGCGCCGACGGCGATTTACAGACAGCTGTCCAGAACAGCTGGGCGCCCCTAGAGTGGCGGCTATGGCCGAAGCGGACCGGCAGCGCTGGGACGAGCGGTACGCGACCAAAGCACCGCCATCGATGGACGCGGTGGGACCACCCGACTTCTTAGCGCCCCACCTGGACGTACTGCCCACTGCGGGAAGGGCTCTCGATGTCGCATGCGGACCCGGACCGAGCGCGGTGTGGCTCGCGCTGCGCGGGCTCGAGGTGGTGGGCGTGGACGTCTCGCCGGTGGCGGTCGGTCAGGCGCGGGAGCTGGCTCAGCGCGCCGGCGTGAGCGATCGGTGCCGTTTCGAGGTCGCTGACCTCGATGACGGCCTGCCGGCCGGGCCGCCCGTGGACCTCGTCCTGTGCCATCGATTCCGGGACCGCCGCCTCGACCGGTTGATCATCGAACGCCTGGCGCCCGGCGGGCTGCTCGCGATCACCGTGCTGAGCGAAGTGGGAGCCGCCCCAGGCCCGTATCGCGCGGCCGCCGGCGAGCTACCCGCGGCGTTCACCGAACTCGAGCAGCTGGCCGCCGGCGAAGGCGAGGGTCAGGCCTGGCTGCTTGCGCGCGCGGGACGCGAAGGCCGCTGAACGGCAAGCGTTTTCACCGCGTGAATCGGTGCTCACCGAAATGGCGTTTGGCGCTGCCATTTCGGCTCCCAGCCGGGTAATGTCACGCAGATGGAGCGGCGCGTTCTCGAAGCGGTCATCTATGAGCGCGAACCGCCGATCGCGCGGATCATCCTGAACCGGGTGGACAAGGCCAACACCAAGGACGCGGTCCTGGTCACCGAAGTCGACGAATGCCTGCACGAAGCCGACCGGGATAAAGAGATCAAGGTCGTCATCCTAAAGGCCAACGGAAAAGGGTTCTGCGGCGGGCATGTGGCCCGCTGGGGCCCTGACGAAAACCCGTATCCGGACTTCGGTGAGACGTTCGAGGACCTGTACAAGGGCACGGCCGACTTGTTCCTGTGGCCGACGCTGTACCTGTGGGAGTTTCCGAAGCCGACGATTTCCGCGATTCACGGCTATTGCATGGGGGGCGGGATCTATCTCGGTCTGCTGACCGACTTTTGCGTCGCGTCCGAGGATGCGTATTTTCAAATGCCGCTTGCTCAAAGCCTTGGCGAGCCCGGCGGGCACACCATGATCGAGCCGTGGTTGCTGATGAACTGGCATCGGACCATGGACTGGCTGCTGCTCGCCCCGACGCTCTCCGCGCAGGAAGCCCTCGACTGGGGCCTGCTCAACAAGGTGGTGCCGCGCGAAGACCTCGACGAAGTCGTCGAGGAGATGGCGCGCAAGATCGCTCAAATCCCATTGACCACACTGATGGCGGTGAAGAACAACGTGAAGCGCGCGTGGGAACTGATGGGCATGCGGGTGCACCTGCAGGTCAGCCACATCCTGACGAACATGGTCGGCGCCGCCTCCGACGTCCAGGCGCGGCGGGCCGAGCTGAAGCAATCGGGCATGAAGCCACGCGAATTCATCGGCCGCGACGAGAAGGATGCCGGGGCCTAGCCGCCTGGCTCGCCGGCGCCACCCCGGCGCCCGGCGTGCCGAGCCGCGACGTAGCCGAACACCATTGTGTACGCGATGCTTCCGCCGGCGCCCAGATAGTTGCGGCCCATCACCGTCGCGGTGATGTTGCCGGTCGCGTACAGTCCGCCGATCACGCGGTCGTCCTCGTCGAGCACCTGGGCGTGCTCGTTCGTGATCACGCCGCCGCACGTGCCGACATCGGCCGGAACGACTTTGGTGGCATAGAACGGTGACCGCTCGAGCGGACCGAGCGCGGCGTTGGGGCGATGCCCGGGATCACCCAGGCAGTCGTTGTACGCCGACTGACCGCGCCCGAAGTCGGGATCGAGGCCCTTGGCCGCAAAACCGTTGAAGCGCCTGATCGTCTGCTCCAGCGCGTCGGCCGGGACCCCCATCTGGTGCGCCAGCTCGCCGATGGTCTCACCGCGCATCACCGCGCCCCGTGTGATGAGTTCTTCGGGGAGGCGACGCTTCTTGAACGGGTTCGCCCCCGAAACGTACCGGCCGATGTAGCCCTCGTCGAAGACCATCCAGCACGGCACCGCCTTGTTCGCATACATCGCCTTGCCGACTTCGACGTACGAGTTGGACTCGTTGCAGAACCGCCTGCCGGTTCCGTCGACGTAGATGGCGCCGGGGCGCTGCCGCCCGCTGCCCAGCGCCTTCGCGGCGTCGCCCCCGTCGGCGATGAAAACCGACGGCAGCCACCAGGCCTCGTCCATCAGGTCGGTCTTGGCGCCCAGCCGGATCGCGGTCTGCAACACCTCGCCGGTGTCGCCGGCGTTCGCGATCGACCAGAGCCCCTCGTTCGGCTGGTCCCCGCTGTAGCGGCGGCGCATGTCCGCGTTGCGGCTGAACCCGCCCGCGGCCAGCAGGACGCCCTTCCGCGCCTCGATGTTCAGCGCCTCGCCGTGCCGTGAGACGCGCGCGCCTACGACCCGGCCATCCTCGACGATCAGGTCATCCATCGCCGCGCCCGTCCAGATCGGCGGCTCGCCGCGCAGATCGATCAGCACCTTGAGCATCTGACCGATGAGCGACGCTCCGTTGGTGAGGATCTCCCGACGGCGCAGCCGGGCGGCCCTGGTGCGCGCGAACACTCGCATCGCCACCGCGAAGGCTCGCGGCGACCGATTGAAGTACTGCACCGAACGCAGCTCGTTGGTCTTGAGCACGAACCCGCCATACGCCTTGGCCATCGAAGGCTGGACCCTGTCCCGCCAGGTCCCCAGAGCGGCGGCATCGTACGGGACGCACTCGATAGCACGACCGGCTTCGTTGCCCCCCTTGTGGTTCGGGTAATAATCGCTCCAGCCGGGGCACCGCACGAACCGAACACCCTTGCGGGTGAGGAAGTCGATCATTTCGTAGCCCGCGCTGAGGAACATCTCGCGGCGCGCCGGCGAGGAGGCCGGACCGATGTCACCGACGACGTCGTCGAAATAGGCCAGACCGTCCTCGTGCGAGTCCGGGATGCCCGCGGCGCGCATGAGCGGGTTGTTCGGCAGCCACACCATGCCGCCCGAGAGGCCGGTGGAACCGCCGACCAGGGCCTGCTTTTCGATCACCAGCGGCTCGATGCCGGAGTCGAGCGCCGCCAGCGCCGCGACCATGCCGCCCCCGCCGCTGCCCGCAATGAGCAGATCCACGGAGCGGTCCCACCGGGTGGTCATCGTGCCTCCGCGCGCAAGGCCAGGTCGGCGACCGGTACGTCGATGGTGGTGTTGGTCTTCTGGATCGCGGGAACCAACGCCTCGTGCGGCAGGCCGGCGAGAAAGCCGTCGACGACGCGTTCGAAGTTGGAGATCAGGCCCTCGATCTGGTCCGACAGGCGCATGTACTCGAAGCCCTTGGAGTGCAACCCTTTCTGCTGCCTCGGCAGATTGGAGAAGTCTTGCGCTGGGATCGGTGGCCAGCGCGGGTCGTCGGGCGCCATCGGCTCCGGGGGCTGGGGCCTGCCCGCGGAAACATCGTCGGGGAACCGGGTGAGGGACCAGATCTCGAACAGGGTGTCCTCGGGGCCCAGCGGGCGGATGCGGTAGGACGACGCGCTGCTGTAGGTGGGCAGGATGAAGTAGTGCGGGAAGCAGAACCCGATCGCGTCGGTGATCCCGCGGCGGACCAGCTCGTTGAGGTCGGGCATGGTGCTGCCCCGGGCCCGGTGCCAGCTGACGACGGCGTCGTTGAGGGCGCCGCGCCAGGCATTCATCGCCGCGGCGGGATCGGCGGGGAGCTCAATGTTCTGCAGTCCCTCGGCGATTCGGATGTCGTTGTCGTGCGTCATGCCGCCCATGCCGGTGCCGAGGGTACGCATGAAGTACAGGCTGCTCGCGACGACGGGGTGCACCGATTTGACGGGGCCGCCGTTCTGCGCGGAGGGCAGCAGCTGCGGATGGGTCTGGGGGACGTGGTAGCCCTCCATGAACGCCGCCGCCGCCAGCTTCCAGTTCACCGGCAGCCGGCAGGACTGCCACCACTCGACCCGCAGCGATTCCACCTGCCAGGCGTCGTAGGTCGACGCGAAGGGCTCCAGGCAGTCACGCAGCGCGGGGGCCCCGTCGTCGAGGTTGATCCACGCGCACCCGCCCCAGGTCTCACATCGCACCGAAACCAGCTGCAGGTCTTGCGGATTCATGTTTTCGTCGGCGAACGCCTCGGGCCGCAACACGAATGTGCTGCGCCCGTCGAGGCCCCAGCACCAGCCGTGGAAGGGGCAAACGAAAGTTCGCCGGGAACCCCCGCCTTCCACGAGTTTCACCCCGCGATGGCGGCACGCGTTGTGGTAGGCCCGCACCGTGTCCGCGTCGACACGCACCACGATGATCGACTGGTCGAGGATCTCGTATTCGACGAAGTCGCCGGGTTTGGGAATCTCCTCGAGCCGGCATGCCATCTGCCAGACGCGCGGCCAGAAGGCCGCCGCTTCCAGCGCGAAGAACTCGGCGTCGTAGTAGCGCTGCTTGGGAATGCGATCGACGGTCTGGACCGCCCACGGCACCGGCAGCGGTGTCCAGGTCCTGTCCGTGCCCACCGGGCTTGTCGCTGAGTCTGTCTTGGAAGCCATCTCGCCATCCCTCTTCGGTTACACGATTCGCGTTGTCCGCCCCTGCCAGTAACGCTCGCGAATGCGTCTCTTGTACAGCTTTCCGTTCGGGTCCCGTGGCAATTCCGGAACGAATTCGACGGTGCGCGGGCACTTGTAGCCGGCCAGGTGCGCTCGGCAGTACTCGATGAGCTCCGCCTCGAGGTCGGGCCCTGGACGGACGCCGTCGACCGGCTGTACGACGGCCTTGACCTCCTCGCCGAACTCGTCGTTCGGGACGCCGAAGACGGCCGCGTCAACGAGCTTGGGATGCATGATCAGCAGGTTCTCGACCTCCTGGGGGTAGATGTTCACCCCGCCGGAAACGATCATGAACGTGGACCGGTCGGTGAGATAGAGGTAGCCGTCGTCGTCGACGTACCCCATGTCGCCCAGGGTGCGCCAGCCGCGGTCGTTGTACACCGAGGCGGTCTTGGCGGGGTCCTTGAAGTATTCGAAGTCGGGTCCGCCTTCGAAGAAGAGCTCACCGGCGTGCCTGGCGGGCAACTCGGCGCCGTCTTCTCCGATCACGTGCACCGGTGTCATCGGTCTGCCCACCGAACCGGGGTGGGCCAGCCATTCCTCGGGACCGATGGTCGTCCCCGCGAATCCCTCGGTGCCGCCGTAGTATTCGTGGATGATCGGCCCGAACCACTTCATCATGTGGTGCTTGACGTCGACCGGGCAGGGCGCGGCCGCGTGGATCACACATCGCAGGCTCGACACGTCATACTTTTCCCGAACCGCCCTGGGCAGCTTGAGCATCCGCACGAACATGGTGGGCACGAACTGGGCGTGCGTCACGCGGTGGGTCTCGATCAATCGCAAGACGGTCTCGGCGTCGAACTTGCGCATGAGAATCGCCGCGGCGCCGACGCGGTTGACCGCCATGGTGTAGTTCACTCCGGCGGCGTGGTACAGCGGTGCGGGGGAGAGGTACACGCTGGACATGCTCATTCCGTACTTGTGAGTCAGCGCTAGCTCCAGCACCGCCTGAGCCCAGGAGCCGTTGCCGTCGGTCGGAAGGGGCCGGCGGACCGCCTTGGGCCGACCCGTGGTGCCCGACGAGTACAGCATTTCCGACCCGTCCGACGCGGGCGGCGCGGCACCGGCCGTCGCGAGCGCCTCCTCGTAATCCCGCCAGCCGGGCAGGGCTCCCCCCACCGCGAGGCGAATGGTGACGGCAGGGTTGGCCGCGCGGACGTGGGCGGCAAGCTCGGGCATGGTCGCGTCGACGAAGACCGCCCGCGCATCGGAGTCCCCGATGACGTAGGCGACCTCGTCCGCGGTGAAGTGGGTGTTGACCGCGGTGTAATACAGGCCGGAAAGCTGACAGGCCCAGGTGATTTCGAGGAACTCAGGCCGGTTCGGCGAGATCAGGGCCACGCCGTCGCCGGGGCGCAGTCCAGCCTCGTGCAACACCGCCGCGACGCGCCGGCTGCGGGCGTACAGCTCGGAGTGCGAGATCGTGCCACCGTCCGCGACGATGAGGGCCGGCGCCTGTCCGGCCCTCTTGGCGTGATCGGCGAGGTTCACTGGCGGCGCCTATGAAGGTGACGCGCCATCGGTCGTTGCGGCCGCCGCGGCCTGGCGCCGTGCGTGCTCGGACGGCAGCACCTTGTCCCTGAACACCGTCTGGATCAGCTCCTGGACGTCCTTGCTAATGGAAGCCAGGGCGACGAGGTCGTTCGAGCTCTGCCAGTGCACCCGCATGCCCATCAGCTCCCAGGCCCGCTTCAGATTGGCCTTGGTGAGCATCAGCGTCGTCAACGGCGCCTGGGCGATATGCCGGGCGATCGCCTCGACACGATCGTCGAGCTGGTCGCGCGGGACCACTTCGTTGACGAGGCCAACCTCCAGCGCCTTTTTGGCGTCGATCACCTCCGCGGTGAACAGGTAGTAGGCGGCCCGCCGCCAGTTCATGAAAACCCAAGGCTCAATGGAACATTCGCCGGAAGGCATGCCGAAACCCTGCAGCGGCGGATACGAGAAGTAGGCATCCTCGGCGGCGATGACGATGTCGGTGGTCAGGCCCATGTGCGTGCCGCCACCGACGCAGTAGCCGTGCACCTGAGCGATCGTTGGCTTGGAGAACTCCCACAGGTTCAGGGTTGGCTTGACGAACAGATCGGATTGCGCCTTCCACGGGTGGCCCGTCACCATGGCGTTCTCCACGAACGACGGGTAGTCGACGGCGTTGTTACCGATGGCGTGTCCCGAGCAGAAGCCCTTGCCGTTGGCCTTGAGGACGAGCACCTTGATGTCGTAGTCGCGGTCGGCGTCCAGCAGGGCGGCGTCGACCTCTTCGGCCAGCTTCTGGTCCTGGGCATTCGCCTTCTCCGGCCAGTTGAGCGTGACGCGGGCGATGGGCCCCTCTTTTTGGTAGATGATTCTCTCGCGAGTCTCGTTGAGATCCATGCGTTTCACCTTTCGTTGGTTCAAGAAGTGATGACGCCGATTTCGGCGCCGATGTCGTAGGTGGTCCCGACCCGGCCCGTCCATTGCACGGTGCCCGAGGCCCCCGCTTCGATCTCCTGTTCCACCTTCTCGGTGGCGATCACGTAGAGGGGTGTGCCCGCGTCCACGTGCTGGCCGGCGTCGACGAGGAGCCCGGTGAGCTCGGCCTCCGACACGGCCACCGAGACGCGCGGAATGCGAATGATGAAGTCAGCCACGCGCTTTCGCCTCCGCCAGCGTCCTCCCGAAGGTCTTCAGCGCCGCCGCGACGATTCGTGCCGGCGAGGGGTATACCTGCGCCTCGAGCGCCGCCGCGGCCGGGTTGGGGACGAATCGGGCGGCCACTCGTTCGACGGGCGCGGCCAGCTCGGAGAACAGCTCCGAGTGCAGGATCGCGGCGAGTTCGGCTCCGGGGCCGGCGAATTGGACCGCGTCATGGATGATGACGGCACGGCGGGTACGGCGGGCGGAGTCGACGATGGTCTCGACGTCGAGCGGCACCAGGGTGCGCAGATCGACGACCTCGGCGCTCACGCCCTGTTCGTCCAGCGTGTCCGCGGCGGTGAGGGCGTCGTGCACGCACCGTCCGTAGGCGATCAGGCTCACGTCGGTGCCCGGCCGCTTGATGTCGGCTCGGCCCAGCGGGATCGAGAACGCGGGATCGACGGGGACGGGACCTTTCTTGCCTTGCAGCCGAATGGTTTCGACGAACAGGCAGGGATCCTCGTCGAAAATCGCCGATGTCAGGAGGCCCTTCCCGTCGCGGGGTGTGGACGGCACGATCACCTTCATGCCCGGGATGTGCATGAACCATGCCTCGAGGCTTTGCGAATGCGTGGCACCGGTGGCCAGCCCGGCGTAGACCTGGGTGCGGATGGTGATCGGTGCCGTTGTGCGTCCGGCGGTCATGAACCTCAGCTTGGCCGCGTTGTTGATCAGCTGGTCGGCCGCGATGCCGATGAAGTCCATGATCATGATCTCGGCCACCGGCAGCAGCCCGTCGATGGCGGCGCCGATGGCCGCGCCGACGATCGCCGCCTCGGAGATCGGTGTGTCCAGGACACGGTCGTGACCGTACTTCGTCGACAGGCCCGCGGTCGGTCCGGACGCACCCGGATCGGCGATGTCCTCACCGAGCAGGAACACCCGGTCGTCGGCGGCAAGCGCTTGATCCAGCGCGAGGTTGAGCGCCTCGCGCATCGTCATCTCCCGCTCCTGCGTGTTCATACCGGGAACCCGATCGGGGTCGCGTACACATCCCGGTCCAGCTCGTCGATGGACGGGGAATCGGCGCCCATCACGGTTTGCAGCGCCGCTTCCACCGCCGCCAGCGCCTCGCCGTCGATGCGGTCGAGTTCGTCGGAAGCGCAGATGCCGGTGGCGGCGAGGTGGCTGCGGAACCGGGGGACCGGGTCGGCTTCCATCGCGGCGGCAAGTTGATCCTTGGGAATGTAGGGCATCCGGTCGCCGAAGTAATGGCCTCTAAAGCGGAACGTGACGCATTCGATGAAGCTGGGGCCGTCACCGGCGCGGGCCCGCCGCAGCGCGTCCTCGAGTGCGGATTTGACCGCCAGCGGGTCGTTTCCGTCGACCCGCACCCCGGGCATGCCATAGCCGGCCGCCCGGTCGGCGACGCGTTCGAGCTTCATGGTGTCGGCCGTGGGCGTCATCTCCGCGTACTGGTTGTTCTGGCAGACGAAGACCATCGGCAGGTCCCACAGCGCCGCCATGTTCGCCGCCTCGTGGAACGACCCGGTGTTGGTGGCGCCGTCACCGAAGCTGACCACCGTGACGCGATCGGAGCCCTTGCGTTTGGCCGCCATCGCCAGTCCCACCGCCACCGGTGGCCCGGCCCCGACGATCCCGGTCGAAAGCATCACGCCCATAACGGGATTGGCGATGTGCATGGTGCCGCCCTTGCCCCGGCTGGCGCCGACGGTGCGGCCCATCATCTCGCCGTAGATCTCCTCGAGCGGGACGCCCTTGCCGATGAGGTCGTGCAGGCCGCGGTAGGTGGTCACCAGCTGATCGTCGGGGCGCAGCGCCACGCCCATCGCGGCGGCAATGGCCTCCTGGCCGCGCGAGGGCCAGTAGACGCACATGAACTCGCCCGTGCCGATGCCTTTGGACAGCCGGTCATCGGCCGCCTTCATCAGCACCATCAGCTCGTACAGCCGGCGCTCGACGTCGGGGGAGTCGGTCATCGATGTCACGCACCCGACCACGGCTTGACCTTGAGGAAGCCGCCGCCGTCGACACGGAGCTGCTGCCCGGTGATGTAGCGCGCCGCGTCGGAGGCCAGGAACAACACTGCCTCGCTGATGTCCTCGGGCTCGACGTAGGGGATCGGCATCGCCTGCACGAGCGGGAAAACCGGTTCGGCGTCCTCGCGCGTCGGATCCTTCAGGTCCGGCCGGAAGGCCCGATACATGGGAGGGCTGTGCAGCATGTCGGTGTTGACATTGGTGGGGTGCACCGCGTTCATCCGGATGGAGAATCGGGCGAGCGCCAGGGCGAAGTCGTTGACGTAGTGCGCGGCAGCCAATTTCGCGAAGGCATACCCCGCGCCGCCGGGGCCCCCGTCGATGCCGGTGGTGTTCATCGACGACATGAACGCCGCATTGGAACCGATCACGATGATCGACGCGCCGGCCTGCAGATGTTTGAGGCTCGCGTGCACCAGGTTCAGCACTCCGACCAGGTCCACGTCCACGGCGTCGGCGAAGGCCTGCGGCGGCAGGCCCGCGGTGAGCGGGCAGATGCCCGCGTTGGCGACGACGACGTCGAGATGCCCCAACTCGGCGACGCCCTCATCGATCGCGGTGGACAGGGCCACCCGGTCGCGAACGTCCGCGACCGCGGTGAACGCGCGCTGGCCCTCCTTCTCGACCAGCCGGGCCGTCTCGTCGAGGTCTTCCCGCCGGGCCAGGGGATACTCGTTGGTCTCGATGTCGGCGCACAGGTCCACCGCAATGATGTCCGCGCCTTCGGCAGCCAGCATCCGCGCGTGCGAACGGCCTTGGCCTCGCGCGGCGCCACTGATCACGGCCACCTTGCCGGTTACCCTGCCCATCGCCCGTCCTTCGTCCGTGTATCTGCATCGCAACTCTCGTTGGGGCCCAACGGCATTGGTTTGCGTCGCCGCCGGTGCGGCCGCAACGACTCCGTCGGCCGCACGTTTTCGCGGGGATATGCGGGGGGCGTCGGAATCGTGCCAACGGTCGGATCCATCGCATCTCTTCCACGAAAAACTGCTCTGACCTGCGGTTGGGCTACCACTACGCCCTAGACTAGCTAGAATATCTAAAATAGCAAGGAATGAACGGGTCGACCGAGGGAGTTGGCGATGTCTGGCGTGCGCGGTGGTGTCCTGCACGGGGTGCGGGTGGTCGAATTGGCATCGTGGACCTACGTGCCATCGGCCGGTGCGGCCCTGTCGGACTGGGGCGCCGACGTGATCAAGGTCGAGGGTGTCGCCTCGGGTGACCCCGGGCGCGCGCTGGTCGTCGGCGGCTTCACCCGGCAGGCGGCGCGCCCGGACGCCGACTTCATCCTCGAGCTGGGCAACCGCGGTAAGCGCAGCATCGCCATCGACATCAAATCCGACACGGGTCGCGAGCTGTTCGGCCGCCTGTTGGCCAGTGCCGATGTGTTCCTTACCAATTGGCTGCCGGGTGCGCTCGAGCGGGCCCGGCTGACCGTGGACGACATCCGCTCGTTCAACCCGAAGATCATCATCGCGCGAGGCACCGGTCTGGGGGTGCGGGGGCCGGACCGCGACCGTGGCGGGTTCGACGCGGCCACCTACCTGGCGCGCGGCGGGGTCGCGTACACGCTCACGCCGTTCGGCACGGACACGCCCGCGGTGCAGGGTCCGGGGTTCGGTGATCTTCAAGGTGGGGCGACGCTCGCCGGTGGCGTTTGCGCCGCGCTGTTCCACCGCGAACGCACCGGCGAACCGACGATCGTCGACTCCTCGCTGCTGGCGCAGGCGATGTGGGCGATAGCGCCGTCCATCTCGGCGGCCGATTTCTTCGACATCGACGGGATCCCGGGCGCACCGCCGGGGCTGGCCATCAACCCGCTGGTGAACAGGTACAAGACCCGCGACGGCAGGTGGATCCAGTTGGTGTTCTTGCAGCCGGACAAGTTCTGGGCAGGGTTCTGTGAGCGAGTCGGCCTGGCCGAGCTGGCCACCGATCAGCGATTCGTGCCGTCGAGCAACCTGATCGCCAACGCCGCGGAGGCCACGGAGATCCTGACCAACGCGTTCGCCCGCCACGATCTCGCCCACTGGCAGAAGGCGCTCGAGGAGGAGCCGGGCGTGTGGGGCGCCCTGGCGACGCCGCGGGAAACGCTCAACGATCCGCAGGTCGAACCGAACGGGTACGTGGTGACCAACGTCGACGACCACGGCGAGAAGTACCGCATTGTCGCCGCGCCCGTCCAGTTCGACGAGACTCCGCCGGCGCCCGCGCGTGCGCCCGAACACGGCCAGCACACGGAAGAGATCCTGCTCGAGCTCGACGTCGATTGGGACGACATCGCCAGGGCGAAGGATCGGAAGGCGATTCTGTAGGGCGCCGGGCAGTCGACGAAAGGCGCTAACTGTGGGGACCAAAGTCATCGGCTGCCGATAACCCGGTGACCTAGGGCGCCCGCAGTCGTACGTTCGGTGCAAGGAGCACCGACATGACTGCATTCATGCGCGCCACCGACGCGTTCACCTGGGCGATGGAGACTGACCCACGGCTGCGATCGACGGTGGTCAGCGTCGTACTTCTGGACCGGACCCCGGACTGGGGGGAGGTGCGGAAGCGGTTCGACCTGATCAGCCGCACGTTGCCCATGTTCCGGCAGCGGGTGGTGCAGTCGCCTCCGCCGGTCCCGCCGCGATGGGAGTATTACCGGGACTTCGACCTCGATTACCACCTGCGGCGAGCAACAGTCTCCGCCCCCGGAACGCTCGACGACGTGCTCGAGATGGCCCGATTGGCCGAGATGCAGGACTTCGATCGGGCCCGCGCGCTGTGGGAAACGACGTTCGTCGAGGGTCTGGAAAACGGCGGCGCGGCCGTGATCTGCAAGTTTCACCACGCGCTCACCGACGGGGTCGGCGGGGTCCAGATCGCGATGCACCTGTTCGACCTCTCGGAAGACCCGTATCCCGTGGAACCCATGCCGCCCGAGCCGCAGGTCGTGGGCCCAGCGCTGCTCGGGCCCTACCGCGACGCCGTGCGGTACGACACCGGCTTGCTCAACAGCGCCCTGACGGGGGCAGTTTCCCTGGTGCCACGTTTGATGTACGACGGCGTCCGGCGCCCCGTCGCCACCATCCGGTCCGCGGCGACCACCGCGGCATCGGTCTACCGAACCGTCCGGCCGATCAGCCGGACCGGGTCACCGCTTGCGACGGACCGTGGCCTGATCCGGCGTCTCGGGGTGCATCAGGTGCCGACGCGTCCGCTTCGGGAAGCGGCGCACCGTTGCGGTGGGGCGCTGAACGACGCGTTCGTCGCCGGGGTGGCGGGCGGGCTTCGCCTCTACCACGAGAAGCACGGCGTGGCGGTGAACGACTTGCACATCACCATGCCGATCAGTCTGCGGACCGAAGCCGATGGCATTGGCGGGAACCGGATCACGCTGATGCGCTTCGACGTGCCCGTCGGCGAGGCGGATCCGGCGAGGCGCATCGCGGCGATACGGCAGCGCACCGCGGCGGTACGGAACGAAAGATCGCTGCCCTACACGCAATTGATCGCCGGGGTGCTCAACCTGGTGCCCCGGTGGTACATCGGTTCGGTGCTGCGCCATGTCGATTTCGTGGCCAGCGATGTGCCGGGCGTTCCGGTGCCCGTCTACCTCGGCGGCGCTGCGGTGCGGGCGCAGTACGCGTTCGGGCCCACCATCGGTGCGGCGGTCAACGTCACGCTTCTCACCTATGTCGACACGTGTGGTCTCGGGTTGAACGTCGATACCACCGCGATACCCGACTACGACGTCTTCCATGACGCTATCGTCGCCGGCTTCGACGAATTATTGTCTTTGGCAATCTGATCCGAAGTTCATGGATTACGGCACCGGGCAGGCACTTCACCGGATTGGTTGATTAGCAACCGATCCCGGAACGGTCACAGGCAGGTATCGATCTCGGCGGTTGTCTGGCACAACGCGAAATATCGACAAATCATGGCACAGGGCGCCTTTGAGGTTTGCGGCCGCGATGATGCGTTGCGCAGGAATTCCTCGTCCGCTTTGCGAGTAGCGGATTCGTGACGGCGCCGCAGGAGGTATCCACAACATGACGACGAACTGGGTTCCCGCCCAGACCTCGTGCGGCCCACACTCTGGTCGCATCCTCGACACCGCGCGCGGCATCCTCATCGGCCTTCGCCGGTGCCCGTCGGAAGCTGCCTTGGACGAATTGCACAGCGCGGCATTGCGGCACAAGGTGCCGGTATTCGCGATGGCGTGGGCGCTGGTACACCTGGCCGGCGACGGCGAAAAGACACCGAGCTTCACCGACGCGCAATCGGCGGCCCGGCACGAGTGGGGAACGCTGTTCTCCTCCGCCGCATTGCCCTGCTGAGCGGGCATCAAGACGTTGGGACGGCCGAGCTTTCGAGGGGTAACCCGGCCGTCTCCAACTCCAGTCGGCGTCACCGTGCGCGGCCGACCCTAGCGCGGCCAGGCCGCCGATTCGCCGGCCGCGCGCAATGCCGCCACGATGCGCTGTTCCTTTTCCCGGAAGCGCTCCGTAGGTGCCGGCACCGAGATAGCAACCAGATTGTCGCCCAACGCGCGTCGTGCGATCGCGGCCGCCGAAATTCCCGGTGTGTGTTCGTCTCGATCGAAAGCGATTCCGGTGCGCTGGATCTCGGCCACCTCGGCGCGGAGTCGGCCGGCGGACCCGGGATCCAAGCGAGAGATCAGCGCCTCGGCGTCGGCGCCGTCGAGCGCCGCCAGGGCCGCTTTGCCGTTGGCGGTCGACTCCAATGGGAACCGGACGCCGACAGCCGACACGGCGCGAAGCCGATGCGACGATTCGATCTGGTCGACGAACCACATTCGCCGGCCACGCAATACCGAGAGGTCGACCGTCTCGCCGTCGGTCGCGCGCGCTACCCGTTCGATCGTTGGCCGGAACACCGCCGCGATGTGCGCGCCGTCGGAATTGCCGAACGCCAGCAATCGGTCGCCGAGGGAAAAACGGCCCTGTGGATCGACACTGGCCAGTCCGACCTCGACCAGGCCCACCAGCAGCCGACGGGCCGTCGACTTGGCCAGCCCGAGTCGCTCACCGAGGTCGACCAGACGCAACCGTCCCGGCTCTGCGGCGATCTCGTCCAGCGCGGCGGCGGCGCGCCGCAATACCTGGATCCCCTCGTCGCGTCCCGCTGCAAAGTTTTCCCCCGAGGACGCCATTCGTCCACTATAGTGTTCCGCATCGCGGATCGTAAAGATCCGTAATGCGAATCAGAGGAGATTCCAGATGAGCGGGCTACCGGCCGGGCGGCACTATTTCCGCGGCGACGACGGCTACGAGGCGGCCCGTCGTGGCACCGTCTGGCACCAGCGGGTGCCCGAACGCTACCCCGAAGTGATCGTGCAGGCCGTTGACACCGACGACATCGTCGCCGGTATCCGCCATGCGAAGGCCCACGGGCTGAAGGTCAGCATGGTCTCGGGCGGCCACAGCTTCGCGGCCAGCCACCTGCGCGACGGCTCCGTGCTGCTCGACGTCAGCCGTCTCGACCACGTTTCCATCGACGCCGAAAAGGGCCTCGCCCGAGTGGGTCCGGGCAAAGGCGGCAGCCTGCTCATGGCCGACCTCGAGGCGCAGGGCCTGTTCTTTCCCGGGGGTCACTGCAAAGGGGTCTGCCTCGGTGGCTACCTCTTGCAGGGCGGATACGGCTGGAACAGCCGCATCTGGGGCCCGGCCTGCGAGAGTGTCGTGGGCCTCGATGTCGTCACCGCCGAAGGCGAACGGATTCACTGCGACGCCAGCAACAACGCCGATCTCTACTGGGCTGCCCGTGGTGCCGGACCCGGATTCTTCGCTGTGGTCACGTCGTTCTATCTGAAGCTTTATCCGCGCCCCGCCGCCTGCGGGACCAGCGTCTATGTCTATCCGTTCGAGCTCGCCGACGAGGTCTTCACGTGGACCCGCGAGGTCAGTGCCGAAGTGGACCCCCGAGTCGAGCTGCAGGCCGTGGCATCCCGCGGCGAACCGAACATGGGCATCGGCACCCCGGTCATCTCGCTGGCGTCGCCCGCCTTCGCGGACTCCGATGCGGAGGCGGAAAAGGCGCTCGCCCTGTTCGGCACCTGCCCGGTCGCCGATCAGGCGCTGGTCAAAATCCCTTACATGCCAACCGATCTGGCGACCTGGTACGACGTCGCGATGAGCCACTATCTGTCCGATCATTACTACGCGGTCGACAACATGTGGACGTCGGCGCCGGCCGAGGACCTGCTTCCGGGCATCCGGACGATCCTGGACACCATGCCCCCGCACCCGGCGCATTTCCTGTGGCTGAACTGGGGCCCGTGCCCTCCCCGCCAGGACATGGCCTACAGCATCGAGGGCGACATCTACCTGGCCCTCTACGGTTCGTGGAAGGACCCGGCCGACGAGGCGAAGTACGCCGACTGGGCGCGGTCCAACATGGCCGCGATGTCCGAATTCGCCATCGGGATTCAGCTCGCCGACGAGAACCTCGGCCAGCGTCCGGCGCGGTTCGCCAGCGACGCCGCGATGGCCAAACTCGACCGCGTGCGCGCCGAGTACGACCCCGACGGAGTGTTCAACAGCTGGATGGGGCGGCTCTGATGGCCGGCGACCTGTATCTGGGGTATCGCGGTGACGACGCGAAGACCCCGTTCGGCAAGTTCTTCACGCCCGAGATGGCCCCGCTGCCACGCCATGTCGTCGAGGCACTCGAACACGGCCCACAAGGCGCCATGGCGCTGTCGTCGTTCGACGAGGCCGCGCGCGTCGCCGACGACGGATACCAGCGGACCGAGAACGGTTATGGGGTCCTCGACGACGGTGGCTACCAGGTGTCGGTCCGCACCGACATGCCGGGCGTCACGCCGCAGATGTGGTCGTGGTGGT
>NZ_LZKH01000133.1:0-3600 GCF_001672745.1 Mycobacterium sp. E1386 | reverse complement strand
CACCGCGGTCTTGACCAGGCTGTCGCGGGCGATCACCCGGGCGGCGGTCAGCGCGTCGTCGTCCGAGGTGGCCCCGGTGACGGTGACGGTGACGCGCTTGGTGACGCCCTCGGCGTCGGCCTGCAGTTGCGCGCACAGGTCGTCGCAGACCCGCAGCACGGCATCGTCGAGATCGGCCTGGCTCGGCGTGATTTCGCTGGCCCCCGACGCCAGCAGCAGCACCGTGTCGTTGGTCGAGCAGCTGCCGTCGATGTCGAGCCGGTCGAAGGTGCGCGCGGTGGCCCGGCGCAGCGCCCGGTCGAGCGCGGCGGCATCGACGGCCGCGTCGGTGGTGAGCACGCAGAGCATGGTGGCCAGCGACGGCGCCAGCATGCCCGCGCCCTTGGCCATTCCGCCGACGGTCCAGTTGCCCGGGTGGTGCAGCGCAACCTGTTTCGGCACGGTGTCGGTGGTCATGATCGCGCGCGCGGCCTCGTCGCCGCCCGACAGCCCGCCGGCCATGTCTTGGACGATCGTGCGCACCCCGGCCAGCATCTTGTCCATCGGCAACCGGTCGCCGATCAACCCGGTGGAGCAGACCGCGACCTCGATGGCGCCGGTCTCGGTGCCCCAGTCGGACAACGCGGCCGCGACGGCCTCGGCGGTGGCGTGGGCGTCCTGGAAGCCGCCCGGGCCGGTGCAGGCGTTGGCACCGCCGGAGTTCAGGATCACCGCGCGCAGCGCCCCGGTGGTCAGCACCTGCTGGGTCCACAGCACCGGCGCCGCCTTGACCTTGTTGCGGGTGAACACACCGGCCGCCGCGTAGTCGGGTCCCTCGTTGAAAACCAGGGCCAGGTCGCGGTTGCCCGACGCCTTGATGCCGGCGGCGATGCCGGCGGCCCGGAACCCGGCCGGCGCGGTGACGCCCTGTTCGCGCACCAGGCGCGCCTCGGCTGCGCGAGTCACGGCGCGACTCCGACCACCGAAAGACCCTGCGTCTCCGGCCATCCCAGCGCCAGGTTCATCGACTGCACCGCCGCGCCGCCGGTGCCCTTGACCAGGTTGTCGATGGCGGCGATGGCCACGAACGTCTCCGCGGCCGCGTCCACCGCGACGGCCAGGTGCGCCGCGTTGCTGCCGATCACCGATCCGGTGCGGGGCAGCTGGCCCTCGGGCAGCAGGTGAATGAAAGGTTCGGCGTCATAAGCCTTTTCGTAGGCGGCCCGCAGCTGCGAGAGCGGCGCGCGGGTGCGCGCGGTACAGGTGGCCAGGATGCCGCGCGAGGTCGGGATCAACACCGGGGTGAACGACACCGTGACGTCGCGGTCGGTGACGGCCTGCAGGCCCTGGGCGATCTCGGGGGTGTGCCGGTGGCCGCCCGCGATGTTGTAGGCCCGCGCGGATCCGATGACCTCGGAGCCGAGCAGATCGGTCTTGGCGGCCCGGCCCGCCCCGGAGGTCCCGCTCACGGCGACCACCGTGACGGCGGGCTCGATCAGATCCTCGGCCACCGCGGGCAGCAACGCCAGTAGCGCCGCGGTCGGGTAGCAACCCGGGACGGCGATGCGCCGCGCGCCGCGCAACCGCTCCCGCGCGCCCGGCAGTTCGGGCAGCCCGTAGGGCCAGCTGCCGGCGTGCGGGGAGCCGTAGAACCGTTCCCAGGCGCCGGCGTCGGTAAGCCGGAAGTCGGCGCCGCAGTCGATGATCAGGGTGTCCGGGCCGAGTTGTTCGGCCAGCGCGGCCGAATGTCCGTGCGGCAGGGCCAGGAACACCACGTCGTGGCCGGCCAGCACGGCGAGCTCGGTGGGCTCGACCACCCGCTGGGCCAACGGCGTCAGGTGCGGATGGTGCTCGCCGAGCGTGCTGCCGGCGCTGGTCGCGGCGGTGAGCGAACCGATCGCGAGGCGGCCGTCGGCGTAGGCCGGATGCCCGAGCAACAGCCGCAGGATTTCACCGCCCGCATAGCCGCTGGCCCCGGCGATCGCCACCCTCAATACGTCGGCCATTCCGCCGATTCTGCATGGTTATGCAGTCTTTTGCAAATCCATTCTCCGGGGGGCTCGGGGGCCAGAAGTGCTCACCCGCCGCCCTTTCCGCCCTCGGCGGCTTGCAGTTGCCGTGGGCAGTAGGACTTCGCCGATATCGTCGCGAACTGGGCGGCGCCGTTTGTCGTCAGCTCGGGATTGTTGTCCCGCAGGTCATTGAGGAGCTGAAGACCGGATACGCCGCGAGAGATCAAGCCGCACACCGCTTTTCCGGCGGTGATGGCCTGATCCGGGTCCGCAAAGCTGATTCCCACCTTGTGCAGGTCAGCGATGAAGACCTCGTTGTTCTCGTCGGTCGCCGCTTCGTCCTCCCCGGGTATGGCGTGCGCGGGCGCCGCGGCGACGATGCCCAGTGACACACCGAGAAGCGCTAACAGCAGTTTCATCACTCCTCCTTCAATGCGACTCATCACGGCGGTTTTCCCGACCTGGCCTGGCTATGCCCGTGATCACGCCGCGAAACCCCTGCGCTGCGGTCATTTAACCCATCTTCGATTCGGCGCCGCCCACCGCCAGCTCGGCGCCGTCCGTCACGTGCACGGCGTGCACGCCCGGTGTCGTTCTGAGCTTGGCGACCAGGTCATCGAGACCTGTCTCGTCGACGTTCCAGTGCTGAACCTGGTCGGGCATCTCCTGCAGTTGGGCGATGATGCGGTCGAGCTTGACCGGTGCGGTGCGGCGCTCGCCGGTGGCGACGCGGGCCTGCTGGATGCCGGGTGAGCTGACCACGCGCGCCGCCGGGCTGCCCAGCGCGCCGCCCGCCAGGCTGCCCAACGTCGCCTCGTTGACCAGGCCCGAGAAATCCGTGGCCGCGGCCGCGCCCACGCTGGTGCCCGGCAGCGAGGCCAGCCGGATGGCCGGCGCGGCGGTCGCCCAGCTGGGCGGCACCGAAAGCTTCCCCACCGTCGGCGCGTTACCCGCTACCGCCGACACGGGCTTGGCCGCGACGCCCGCGGCGACATGCCCCGGCGACGCCAGACCGGCGCCCAGCGAGGTTTTGGCCATCGCGGCGCTCCAAGGTGCGTAGATGAAGAAGTTCTTCCACTGCGAGACGCCCAGGCCGATGGTGGCGTTGGTGACGTTCGTCCACGTCGCCTGCGTGCCGATTTGGGAAATGCTGGAATACAGCGTCTCCCAGAACGGTGCGATCTCGGTGCTCCCCGTCGTCCCCGCGATCAAGTCCTGCCAAAACTTGGTGTATTGGCCGGTGAGCGAGGTCAGATAGTCCTCGATCTGCTTGAGCCACGACGACAACGACTGGGGCGACGCCGCCGCCACGGCCGCGGTCTGGGTGGCCGGTCCCGTGTCGTTGGTGGTGACCGGCGCCTCCTCGAACGGGGTCAGCTCGCCGGCCGACTCCGACGCGCTGGCGTAACTGAACATGGCGGCGACATCTTGGGCCCACATCTGTCCGTAATCGTCTTCAGTCGCCGCGATCGCCGCGTCGTTCTGGCCCAGGAGGTTCGTCTCCAACAGTTCCGCCAACTGAATGCGGTTCGCCGCGACGAGCTGTGGCGGCACGGTGGCCGCCAGGGCGGCCTCGTAGGCGCCGGCCGCGGCCCGGGCCTGGGTGGCG
>NZ_LZKH01000132.1:0-23583 GCF_001672745.1 Mycobacterium sp. E1386 | reverse complement strand
CACCGGGTCTCAGGCGGTGGTGTCGGCGTTGCTGGACTGCGAAAAGCCGGTGCTATGCGCGCTCAACGGCACCGCCGTCGGGCGCGAGCCCGCGCCGCGCGAAAAGCTCGATGATGCGGGCACTTTCGGAGGCCACGATGAGGTCGCAGGCCAGCACCATGCTGGCGCCCACCCCGGCGGCGGTGCCGTTGAGCGCGCATAGCACCGGCTTTTCGCAGTCCAGCAACGCCGACACCACCGCCTGAGACCCGGTGCGCAGGATTCGCGCGGCGTCGCCCGCGACCCGGTCCTTCTTGGGCTGCATTCCGGGATCCCGAAGATTCGGCCCCGTGCAGAAATGCTTGTCACCGCGGCCGGTGAGCACCACCGCCCTGACACCTGGCTCGTCGGAGGCCGACCGCAGGTTTTCGATGAGGGCCTGCTGCACCGCCCGCGTCACCGAATTGCCGGCCTCGGGGCGGTCCAAGACCAACCACAGCACCGCGCCTTCCGTGCGGACTGAAAGGCCCGGAGTCACAGCCGCATCGGCACGCTGGCGGGGCCGCGCACGGAGTTGGTGTGCACGTACGTCACCGCACCAGGGTCAACGTCCCAGGTCGGGAAGCGCTTCAACGTCTCTTCGAGGGCGACCCGGGCCTCGAGGCGGGCCAGCGCCGCGCCCAGGCAGAAATGTGATCCGTGGCCGAAGCTGATGTGCCGGATTCCCGTGCGCTCGACGTCGAGGACGTCGGGGTTCTCGTATTGGCGTTCGTCGCGGCCCGCCGACCCGGTCAGCAGGGCAACGCGCGAGCCCGCCGGGATGAGCGTGCCGTTGTAAGTGACGTCGCGTTTCGTGTAGCGGCCCTGTACCGGCGAGGGGGCGTCGTAGCGCAGCAGTTCCTCGACGGCGTTGCCGATCAGGTCGGGGCGGTCGACCAACTTGGCCCGCTGGTCGGGGTATCGCGCCAGTGTCAGCGCGGCCCACCCCAGCAGGCGGGCAACGGTCTCGTTGCCGGCGACGTTGATCATCGCGATGAACATCAACACTTCGCCATCGTCCAGGCGACGGGTCTCGCGGCCCGCCTGGACCAGGTCGGAGCTCATCAGGTTGCCGACGATGTCGTCGGCCGGCGCGGCCCGCCGTCGCTGGATCTGATCGGCGTAGTAGCCCAGCAGCTTCGCGTTGGCCTGCTGGCCCTCCTCGTTCAGCTGAGTCGTGCCCTCGTCGCGGTGTAGCTGGGCATCCGACCACTCGCGCAGGTTGTCGTGGTCTTCCTCGGGGAAGCCCAGCAGCGAGCTGATCACCATCACCGGTAACTTCATCGAGAAGTCGCGCACGTAGTCAAAGCCCTCGGCGCCGACGAACCCATCCAGGTAGGCGCAGCACAGCGAGCGGACCCGGTCCTCGAGCCGGGCAATCTGGGTGCGGAAGAACGTGCGATTGACCATCTTTCGCATTGCGGTGTGGTCGGGTGGATCCATCATGATCATCGCCCTGGGCGGCGGCCACGGCTCGTCGGCGATCGCGTCGAGGGTTATCCCGTGCGACGAGGAAAACGTCTCGGTGTCCAGCGACGCTTCCATCACGTCGGCGAACCGGCTCAAAGCGTAGAAGCCGTACTGGTCGTTGTAGTAAGTTGGCGCTTCGTCGCGCAGCCGTTTCCAGACCCCATACGGATTCTGGTGCAACGCGCGGTCGAACGGATCCCAACGTAACTCGATCGTCGTCATCGGCACCGTCCCTTCGCCAAAGAACACTAATACATTATCTGTATAGTTGCACCATGCTGACGGCGTGGTGATCGTCTGCCCGGTGTTGAGGAGGACAAACGATGGAAACGCGAGAACTCGAGCACGTGATCTACCAGAAGGACGGCCCGATCGCGCGGATCATCCTCAACAACCCGGACGCCGCCAACGCCCAGAGCTCGGAAATGGTCCACAGCGTCAACGAGGCGCTTGACGATGCGCAGTACGACTATGACATCAAGGTCGTCATCATCAAGGCCAACGGCAAGGGGTTCTGCTCCGGTCACATCCCCACCGGTGCGTACCCGGAGTTCATGGCCGAACTGCAAGCGTCCGGCAAGGTGTGGCGTTCGGCCGCGCAGCTGTTCCTGTGGCCGGTGCTGAAGTTGTGGGAATTCCCCAAGCCGGTGATCGCCCAGGTGCATGGGTATGCGATCGGCGGGGGTACCACCTGGGCGCTGATCCCCGAGATCACGGTTTGTTCCGAGGACGCGTGGTTTCAGATGCCCCTGGTGCCGGGGTTCGGCCTGCCGGGCGCCGAGACCATGTTCGAGCCGTGGGTCTTCATGAACTACAAGCGGGCCGCCGAATACCTGTACACCGCGCAGCGATTGAGCGCGGCGGAAGCGCTCGAGTTCGGTCTCGTGAACCGGGTGGTCCCGGCCGATGAGCTCGAGGCCACCGTCGAGGAACTGGCCACCCAAATCGCCAAGGCGCCGCTCATCACGTTGCAGGCCGTCAAATCCGGCGTCATCCGCGCGTGGGAGACGATGGGGTTCCGCACCCACCAGCAGGCAACCAACGACCTGCAGGCGATGGTGACCGGCAGCAAGGAATTCCAGGAATTCATGGCGGAGCTGATGAAGAAGGGCTCCAAACCGACCGAGCGCATCTAGCCATGCCGTGCAAGCCCATCATCCAATTCGGCGGTGACGAGAGCACCGAGGCACTGCGGGCTTCGATCCGCGAGTGGCTGGCGGACAACCTCGCCGACGAATTCCGCCGCACCGCAGCGAATCCCGACTACCTCCCGCGCGACGTTCACGAACGCGCGGTCGCGTTCTGCAGGGCGCTGCACGAGCAGGGCTGGTTCGTGCCGCATTGGCCCGCCGAGTACGAGGGCGGCGGACGCGGGATCGTCGAACAGGTGGTCATCCGCGAGGAACTCGCTTATGCGGGCGCACCGCTGGTGAACACCAACGGAGTCAACATGCTGGCGCCGGTGCTGTTCAAATACGGCACGCCCGAACAGAAGGCCGAGCACCTGCCGGCCATAGCCCGCTCGGAACGCATGTGGGCACAAGGCTATTCGGAACCTGAGGCCGGCTCGGACCTGGCGTCGCTGCGCATGACGGCCCGGCGAGACGGCGACGAGTACGTCCTCGACGGACAGAAGACGTGGACCAGCAACGGCGTGCTCGCCGATTGGATCTTCGTCCTGGCGCGCACATCGCCCATCGCGGACAAGCGCCAAGCCGGAATCTCGTTCTTCCTCGTCGACCTGGAAAGCCCGGGAATCACGCGCCGGCCCATCCGGTCCATGACCGGGTACCCGACCTTCGCCGAGGAGTTCTTCGATGGTGTGCGTGTGCCCGCCGCCAACCTCGTCGGAGCCGAGGGGCAGGGCTGGACGGTCGGGAAGGCGCTACTTGACGCCGAACGGTCGAACATCACCAGGGCGGCCCAGGCGCAACGCTACCTCGATGAGCTTATCGACTGGTGCCACGCACAGAAGGGCTCGGCGCACGACCCCCTGTCCGATCCGGCCAACCGCATCGCGTTGGCCCGCGCCGTCGAACGCGTCGAGGTGGGCCGCGCCCTGTCGTATCGCGTAGCGCACCTTCAGGCGGCCGGCGCCCTGGATCCCGCGCTTCCGTCGTTGTCGAAGCTGTATCACTCCGAACTGACCGCCGAACTGCGCGCACTCGGGGCCCAGATCCTGGGTCCGGGAGGCGAACTCATGCCGGACGATCCCGACGCGGTGCTCGACGGGCACTTCTCCGAAGGCCTCTTGCTGTCCTTGCTCCACACGATCGGCGGCGGCACCAGCGAGATCCAGCGCGATCTGATCTCGACTGTTGGCCTCGGGATGCCGCGCTGACGTCAGGCGTACCCGGCCCGCCCCTTGGCGGCCGCCGAACGTTGTTGCGCCACGGTCGCCATCGCCAGTTCAAGCGGATGGAAGGCGGCGAGCTGGGCGGCCTCGGCGGAATTGATCAGTCGCTTCGTCATCTCTACCGCCCCCGCATCGGCTCGGGAGAGTTCGTCAGCGATGGACATGGCGCGGCTGACGGCGGATCCGGGTTCGACGATCTCGGTCACCAGCCCGAGCTGCTCCGCCTCGCCGGCCGGCAGTCGTGTTCCCTTTAGCAGCAACGACGCGGCGCGGTTGCGGCCCAGCTGCTGCGTTAAGCGCCAGGCCAATCCGCCGTCGGGCACCACCGCACGCGCGACGAACGGGGCGGCAAAAAATGCGTCGGAAGCGCACACGACGAGGTCGCACGCCAGCGCCAAGCTCCAACCGAGGCCGACGGCCGCACCCTCGACTGCGGCGATCGTCGGTACCGGCACAGCTTTGAGTTGTTCCATTACGCGTTGGGCGTGCTCGACGCGGCCGGCAGGGCCCAATGGACCGTCGCCGCGTGCCGGCCCCGTCTTCAAATCCCCACCGGCGCAGAAGAAGTCTCCGGCGCCGGCTAATACCAACGCGCGGTCGCCGTACGCAACCACTCCGCCGAGCGCGATGGATAATTCGGTCCAGGTTTCGTAACAGAGGGCGTTGCGCCGGCGTGGCCGATTCAGGAGGAGGACGGCGATGCCGCCACGGTCCTCGCGGCGAATGAGTGGATCGCTGTCTGTCACTGTCGGCCGAGGAACTTGTCGATGGCGGCCCGGTGTTCGGGCGTGGTGAAACACTCGGTCTCCGCGGAGATCCCGTATTCGAGGATGCCGGTGATCGCGCGCTGGGCGTGCAGGTTCAGCGTCCGTTTGGTGTCCTGCACCGCCCGCGGTGGTAACGCGGCCAGGCGGTGGGCGATCGACAGCCCCTCCTGCTTGATCTCCGCGTGCGGCACGACGCGGTTGGCCAGGCCCAACTCGACGGCCTTGTCGGCCTTGATGCGTTCGCCGAGCATCAGGTATTCCTTGGCCTTCAGCAGGCTCATCAACAGTGGCCACAGCACCGACCCACCGTCACCGGCGACCAGGCCGCTCGCGACGTGAGTGTCGGCGAAGAACGCGCGGTCGGACATCAGGACGATGTCACACAACACCGCGATGCTGCACCCGAAGCCGACCGCGGGCCCGTTGACGGCCGCGACCACGGGCAGCGGAAAGTCGATCATGTCCCGCACGATGCGGCGGGCGTCGCGCATCCCGGCGCGCCGTGTTACCGGGTTGTTGACGTGGGTTTCCAGCCACTCCACCAGGTTTCCGCCGGCGGAAAAGTAGTCACCCGTTCCGGTGATCAGCACCGCCCGCGCGTCGGGATCTTCGGCCAGGGTGGCCCACAGTCTCGTGAATGCCGTGTGCATCGTGTTGTTGACCGCGTTGGCGTCGCCAGGGTTGTTCAGCGTCACGATCCGGACGGGACCGTCGGCGGCCACCAGGATCTCCTCGCACCCGGTCAGTTCCGACGTGCCCTGCGGTAGCTCCGTCATGGGCAGTTACTCATCTCCGCGCGGCGCCAGCCACGCCGATCGTCTGGTCTGAACGAACGCGTCTCGGTCGTGGTTGACCGCCCAATCCGGAGATCGCTTCTGCAGGAACGCCGTAAAGGCCTCGATCTGTTCGGCGGTTCCGATCGACGACCAGTAGCCCGTCACGTCGACGGGTGGCAGCGCACGTGCCATTTCCCTCTTAACGGCCGCGCGGGCGGCGGGGCCCGTCTTGCGAACTCGCTCGAGCAATGCCTCGACCTCCGCGCGCAGGGAGTCGTGTGCAACGACTTTGCCGACCAGCCCGAGTCGCTCGGCCTCCTGCGCATCGACCCAATCATTGCCGTAGATCAGGTGATTGGCCTTCAGCGTGCCCAGTCGGTGCGGTAGTCGGGCGGCGACGAACGCCTCGTACACGCCACGGGTGAGATCCGGCACCCGGAACCGGGCGCGATCGGATGCGACGACGAGATCGGCAAACAACGTCATCACCAAGCCGCCCCCCATGGCGATGCCGTTGACGGCGCAGACGACGAGTTTCGGTATCTTGCCCAGCGTTTCGAACGGTGTTCCGTCATAGGACTCGGTGAACGCGTCCCACCGGCGATCCGGATTCTGCACCGCGTTCATATCGCCGCCCGCACAGAACACGTCGCCTGTCCCGGTGATCACCAGAAAGTTCAGGTCCGGTTCGTCGGCGACGATCATCGCGGCCCGTTTGATCCCGTGGTAGCCGTCCGCGGTGACGGCGTTCTTCTTCTCCGGACGGTTGATGGTGACGGTCAGGGTGTCGCCGTCGATCCTGGCCTCGAGCTCCGACGCACAGAGGTCGACGTCGACGGAATCCGGCAGGGCGTTCACTGTGCCTCGATCACGGCGAGCAGCTCGCCGACGTCATAGCTTGCCCCGGCGCTGACCTTCCACGTGACGATGCCACTGGCCGGCGCTTCGATGTCCATCTCGACCTTGTCGGTGGCGATCTGGTAAAGGGGATCGCCCTCACAGACATGCGCGCCGTCCGCCACGTAGAGCTCCGTCACCTCCGCTTCCGTGATCGCGTCGCCCGGCTTCGGCATCCGCACCGGGATCACGCGATCCTCCTGACCGCTTCGACGAGCCGCGCCGTGTCCGGACGGCAGGCAGCTTCCAGTGTCGCCGCCCGCGGGACGGGCGTGTACGTTCCGCCCACGCGCTGGATCGGGGCCGACAGCTCGCCGAAGAGCTCCGTCCCGACGGCCGCGGCGATTTCGGCTCCCGGGCCGCAGAATCCGACGGATTCGTGAGCGACGACCAGGCGACCGGTTTTGCGGACGGAGTCGAAAACGGTGGCCAGATCCAACGGCACCAGCGAGCGCAGGTCGACCACCTCCACCGAAACGCCTTCGGCGGCAAGCTGTTCGGCGGCGGCCAGGGCGGCGTGCACCAAGCTGCCGTAGGTGCAGATCGTGACGTCGGCGCCGGCGCGTTTGACGTCGGCCTGGCCGAGCGGGATCACGTAGTCGTCCGTCGGCACGGGCCCCTTGCCGCCGCCGTAATAGAGCTTCATCGACTCGATGAACAGGCAGGGATCGTCCTCGGCCAGGCAGGCGTTGAGCAGCCCGACAGCGTCGGCGGCGGTGCTGGGCCACACGATCTTGATGCCGGGTGTGTGCATCGCCCAGGCCTCGAAGGCCTGGGAGTGCTGCGGGCCAGCCGCCGTGCCCACCATGGCGCGGATGACAACCGGGGCGCCCTGCCGTCCGCCGGACATGTAGCGGATCTTGGCCGCGTGATTGGCGATCTGGTCCATGGCCACGCCGAGGAAGTCCATGAACATCAGCTCCGCCACCGGCCGCAGACCACCCAGGGCCGCACCCACCGCGGCGCCGATGATCGAGGACTCCGCGATCGGGGTGTCGCGCACCCGGTGGCTGCCGTACTTGGTGGACAGCCCGGCGGTGATCTTGAACATGCCGCCCGACGGGTCGGCGATATCCTCGCCGAGCAGCACGATCGAATCGTCGGCCGCCATCGCGCGATCCAGCGTGCGGTGAATCGCCTGCACCAGGCCGAGGGTCTCCGTTTCGCCCTCGGGAATCGCGGCACGCTGGGTCACCGGTGCCGCGAGCTCGCTGCCGTGCGCGGCGAACACGTCGCGGGTCAGTTCGTCGTCGGCGGGGGGCTCGGCGTCGCGCGCGGCGGTGAAGGCCGCGTCGATCTCGGCAACCAGGTCCGAGTCGATGCGGTCGAGGTCGGCCTCGCCGGCCAGGCCCTCGTCGATGAGCCGCCGCCGATACCGCGCGAACGGCGGGTCGGCGCGCTTGGCGGCCAGCTCGTCGGGGTCGGCGTAGGGCATCTGGTCGCCGAAGTAGTGCCCCTGCAGGCGGTAGGCGACGGCTTCGACGAACGACGGCCCGCCCCCGGACCGTGCCCGCTCGACCGCCTCGGCCACGGCCCGGTACACCGCGTGCGGGTCCGTGCCGTCGACCGTGATCCCGGGCATCGCGTAACCCGCGGCCCGGTCGGACAACCGCGCCGTGCGGGTGTAGCCGGCCACCGGCGTGCATTCGGCCCACGCGTTGTTCTGGCAGAAGAACACCACCGGAAGCGCCCACAGCGCAGCCATGTTCATGGCCTCGTGGACGTAGCCGATGCTGGTCGCCCCGTCGCCGAAGCTGACCAGCACCACCCGGTCAATGCCCTTGACGGCCTCCGCCAATGCGATCCCGTTCGCGATCAGCGGGCCCGCACCCACGATGCCGGTGGTCCACGCGATGCCATGCTCGGGGTCGAAGACGCCCATGGCGCCGGCCTTGCCCTTCGACAGACCGGTCCCGCGGCCCAAGATCTCGGCGAAATACCCAGGCAGGTCGATGCCCTTGGCCACCACGTCGCCGAGTCCGCGATAGGTGGTGACCAGTTGGTCGGTGCTTGACAGGGCGAGCGCGGCCCCGGCCGACATCGCCTCCTGACCGTCCACCGGCCAGTAGCTCATCGCGATTTCCCCGGAAGACAGGCCCTTTCGGACGCGCTGGTCGCTGTGGTGCACCTTGCTCATCAGGCGATACAACTCCAGCGCGTGGTCGTTGGTAAGCGGCCAGATCTCGGCGTCTAACGGCGTGGCCATCACGACTCCTTCACGGATGTGCGGTACGCCAAGGAGTCTACAATATGACGAAATCTGTTCAATCGTTCGATAGTGTCGCGGCCCCCGTCTGCACGTTCCCGATCGAACCCAATTGTGTCGCCAGCAGCATCCGGTCGAAGTAGCAGCGCTCCAAAACCAGGTCGGGTCCTCGGAAGCCAAAGAGGTTGACGCTCAGCATGTCGATCGGTGTGCCGGGCGCCGTGGTTCGGGTTTCCACGATCAACCCGTTGTCGCCGTGGTAGAGCGCCTCGGCGGAGTACTGCAGCATCGGGAGATCCGTCCACTGCTGCAGCAGCATTCCGCGGACCGCCTCGTCGCCATCGAAAACCATTCCCGTAGGGACGATCTCGTAGCGCGGATGGGTGAAGGTGGCCATCGCCGCCTCCAGGTCACGCGCATTCTCGGCCGCGACGTGCCGGAGCACCAACTCTTCGCGGGTGCGCCGCAGCGCGGAGTCAGGGCTCACTTCGGTTCGAAGACAGCGAGGTTGCGGCCGTCCTCGAGCGGCACCCACGCCAGCCTGACGCGGTAACCGACCGCGGGAGGGGGACCGAACACGTTCGACATCATGCGGACCCCTTCGTCCAGATCGACGAGCACCACCGAGTACGGCACCTTGTCGGCGAGGGCGGGGAGCGCGGCGCGGTGGTTCACGCTGACCGCGTAAACGACGCCGCTGCCGCTCAACTTCTCCCACACCAGCGATGACCCGCCGCAGTGCGGGCAGATGAACCGTGGATACCAGACGAGCCGGGCGCACGATTCGCATCGTTGGGCCGTCAGCTCGCGACGCCGGGTCGCGTCCCAGAAGGGCGCGGACACCGGGCTGGGCTGCGGCACCGGCAGCGTATCGGTCACAGCGTGGCCTCCGTTCCCAGGATCACCGTCGAGGTGGCCGAGAGCACCCCGCCGGTGCCGTGTGCGACAGCCGTTTTCACGTCCGGTACCTGGCGTTCGCCGCATTCGCCGCGCAACTGACGGGTGGCCTCGACGAGCAGGAAGGCCCCAAACGCCCCGGGGTGGGTGTAGGCGAGACCACCGCCGGAGGTCTGACCGGGTAGCGTGCCCCCGGGTCCCAACGCGCCATCCGCGACAAACGGACCCCCTTCGCCCTTGCCGCAGAAGCCAAGGTCTTCGAGCGCCAGCAGCACCGTGATGGTGAACGAGTCGTAGAGCTCGACGACATCGATCTCGCCCGGGGTCAGTCCCGCGGCGCGGAAGGCGGCCGGCCCGGACACCGCCCCGGGCGTGACGGTGAGGTCGGGCATCTGGGAGATCATGGCGTGCGAGGCCGACGACGCCGCCCCCAGGACGAATGCGGGCGGCTTGGCCAGGCCGCGCGCGCGCTCGGCACTGGTGACCACCACCGCGGCGGCACCGTCGGTGACCAGGCAGCACTCCAGCTTGTGCAGCGGCTCGGCGAGGAAGCCCGAATCCAGGACGTCCTGCACGCTGATCGCCTCGCGCAGGTGAGCCCGCTCGTTCAGCGCCGCCCACCGCCTCGTGTCGACGGCGATCTGGGCCAGCTGTTCGGGCGTCGTCCCGTACACGGCCATGTGCCGGTTGGCCGCCAGGGCGTAGGCACTGATCGGGAGCATGACCCCGAACGGCGTCTCCCATTCCAGCCGCTCGGGGGTGGCGAAAACTCCGAGGCCCTTTTCACCACGCTTGCGCGCGGCGCGCGGCGTCGCGGCATAGACGATCACCACCGTCTCCGCCTCGCCGGCCGCGATCGCCGCGGCGGCGTGCTCGACGTACAACCCGTAGCTGGCGCCGCCGGTCTGCGTCGCGTCGGTGAAGCGCGGTGCGATCCCCAGGTACTCGGCCAGTTCCACCGCATGCATGAGCGTTCCGCCGGTGCAGGTGCACAGCCCGTCGACGTCGCGCAGCGACAACCCCGCATCGGCCAGGGCGGCGGTGATCACCCGCGCCTCGAGCTCCCGCAGCGGAACATCGATCACTCCGCTCGCCGAAACCTCATCGGCGACACCGGCAATGGCGGCCACACCTCGGGTCGTCAACTTCCTGTCCCTTCGAAGAGTTCGAGCAGCGCGGGTTGGCTGACCTTGAGCGACGGCGTGCGGGGCAGCTCCTCGACGACGAGCAACCGGGCCGGGACGTAGTAGCGGCTCAATCGTTCACGCACATAGGCGAGCAACTCTTCTGGCGCGGCGCGGGCGCCGTCGGCTAACTCCACCGCCGCGACCGGGACTTGGCCGAGCCGTTCATCGGGCAGGCCGGTCACGCCGGCATCGCGCACCGCCGGATGGCCACGGAGCACACCGACGATCTCGGCCGGATTGACCTTGAAACCGCCGCGAATGATGACGTCGTCGGTGCGGCCGTCGATGAACACGAAGCCGTCGGCGTCGACCCGGCCGAGGTCGGTGGTCCGCACCCAGTCCTCGCCCGTGGTGCGGACCTCGATGCGGCCCTGCTCGCCGGGCGGCATCTCCGTGTCGTCCTCGAGGGACATGACCCGGATCTCCCGGTCGCGCTGCGGGCGCCCGACGCTTCCACGTTTGGCGGTCGCCCACTGCCGGTGCAAGGCGAGGTTCCAGCCGGCCACCCCACCGGCGAATTCCGTTGCGCCGTAAGACGGCAGCACCGCGACGCCATAGCGGCACTCGAACCTCGTCTGTAGGTCGACCGGGAGATGTGCGGTGCCCGAGGTCACCACCTCGACGCTCGAGAAGGCCTGGGGGTCCACGCCCGCGTCGAGCACCATCGCCATCGCCGACGGCACCAGGCTCACAGCCTTCGGTCGGTGCCGCAGTAGAAGATCCACAAAGTCGCGAACCCGGAATCGCTCGAGGAGCGCGATCTTTCTTCCCTCGCAGATGTTGAGCAGAGTGCGGAACAGCCCGGACATATGCACCAGCGGCGAGGAGACGATGGCGACGCCGGAGCGCAGCCTGAGCTGCGAGGCACGCGTGGGCCTGGCGCTGTAATGTGCGCTCGCCGCTGCGACGGTGCGCTCAAAGGATCGGTAGGGCAGTGGTATTCGCTTGGGCGGACCCGTGGTGCCACTCGTCAGCATCTCAACGGCCACGCCGTCGCCGGACGGGCGGAACGGGCCCGGCCCGGGATGTTCCCGCCCCTCCACAACGGTCGCGCCGGCCGGGTCACTCGATACGCGAACACCCAGGGCCCCGGCGGCGGCGTCGACAACTCCGGCGCGCTTCCAGTCGGCCTGCAAAGCCACCACCGCAGGCAACCGCAGCTCGCGGATGTCCGCGCAGAGCCCGGCGTCGCCCTGTGCCGGGCTGATCGTGACCACGCAACCGCCGGTCAGCAACACGCCGAGCATGGCCCCGACCATCGCGGGATGATTGCGCAGCACCAGGCCGACGGGGGCTCCCTGGCCCAGACCGGCTGTCCGCAAATGGTTTTGAACGTCTGCGGCGATGTCCGACAATCCCTGCCAATCCACCCACCGGCCCTCATACTCGATCGCGGGCGCCCGCGGGTCGATGGCGAGCACCGCGCGGATGCGGTCGGCGAGTTGCTGGCTCAAGCCGCGGCTGCCGCGAGCTCGGTCGCCGCGGGGATCACCTCTTGGGCGAACAACTTCATCGACTCGTACACCTTCGTCCGGTCCATCGCGCCGCCGCGTGACATGCGCAAAATGATGTTGCGCCAGCCCATGTCGATGACGGTGCGCATCTTGTCCACGATCCGGTCGGGGTCACCCATCAGCGTCAGGTGCGAGTTCAGCACCTGCTCGTAGCTCTGCTTGTCGTGTTTCTCGAACCAGTCCGAGTAGGCCTTGTAGTCGGCCGGTATCTCGCCCCCGCGCTCGAACGGGCTCGAATACTTGCGATGGGTCTGGATGGAGAGCTCGACGCTCTCCCGCGGGTAGGTGCGGGCGAACGCGTCGTCGGCGTGGCAGAAGGCGTTGAGCAGCGCCCACACGTTGCCGGTGGCGGCGTCAAGTCCCTTCTGGGACTGTACCTTCAGGTAAATGTCCAGCGCGCCCTGCAGATCCGGATCCACCTGGTAGGGGTTTCCGATGATCGCCCCAAAGCCCTTCTCGGCCAGCCACTCGAAGCTCGACGGCGTCTTCATCACGGTGCCCCACACGGGGATCGGTTGCTGCACCGGCCGCGGGTAGATCGTGACGTCGTCGATGTGGAAGTACTTGCCGTGGAAGCTGACGTTCTCTTCGGTCAATAGGCGGCTGACGATTTCCACGCACTCCTGATATCGGCCGGTGGCCTCGTCCATAGAGATGCCGAAGCCGGTGAACTCGTGCGCCTGATAGCCGCGCCCGAAGCCCGCGTCGAAGCGCCCGCCGGATAGGACGTCGACCAGGGCGATGCGTTCGGCCAGCTGAATCGGCTCGTGGAAGGGCGCCACCATGCAAGCGGTGCCGATGCGGATGCGTTCGGTCTGCGCGGCGATGGCGGTCGCGACCTGCGGCAGGTCCGGGAGCATGCCGTACGGGGAGAAGTGGTGTTCGGCCAGCCAGATCTCGTCGTAACCGAGTTCCTCCGCCCAGCGCGCCTCCTGAAGCACGTTGGCCAGCACCTCCCGCTCGCTGAGGTGGTTGGGCTTGTCGCCGAGGATGAACACGCCGAACTTCATATCGGTCCCTCCCGCTGTTTGCATCCGCACAAGTAGTTGCATTGACTGCCACAATAATGCACGATTGAACACATATCGTCAATCCGTTTAGTAGGGGGACCCGTGGCTCTGTTCGACTCGGCGGTCGGAACCGCGTTGCCGCCGAGCACCTTCCGCTGGGGCGAGACCGACGTGATCCTGTACGCGCTCGGCGTGGGCGCCCGCCCGCCGTCCGAGCTGAGGCTGCTCAACGAGGCCTGCGGTCCCGACGTGCTGCCGACGTTCGCCTTGGTGGCCAACTGGTGGGCCGTCAAGGACCTGCGCAGTGTGCTCGAGCTCGGGACGTATCCGATCGTGCACTCCGCGCAATCGCTGGAGCTGCACCGGCCGATCGGCGCCGCCGGGGAAATGTCGGTGCAGGCCGAGGTGTCGGCCGTGTGGGACAAGGGCAAACACGCCGCCGTCGAGTTGACCAGTCGCGGCACCGGCCCGGACGGGACCGTGTTCGTCGCCCGGTCCCAAACCATGGTTCTCGGTGCGGGAGGATTCGGCGGCGACCGCGGACCCGCTGCCAAACCGGACCCCGACGGGCCGCCGGATGCCGTTTTCGACGACATCGTCCGGCCCGAGCAAGCCGCCCTCTACCGGCTCTCGGGTGACCGCAACCAACTGCACATCGACCCGGAAGCGGCCCGGAAGTACGGCTTCGACGACGTCTTCCTGCATGGGCTTTGCACCTTGGGGTTCGCCGCGCGGGCGGTGATTGATCGGATCGGCGACGGGGATCCCCGGTCGCTGACATCCTTGGCATGCCGGTTCTCCAAGCAGGTGAAGCTTGATGCCCCGCTGCGGACGGAGATCTGGCGAACCGAAGGTTCGGTGCGATTCCGCACGCTGCAGGGTGACGCCGTCGCCCTGAGCTCCGGAACCGCCTCGCTGACAAGGGTATGAGCGTGGACCAACGACGGGCCCGCGGGATCCGCAACAGACAGGCGCTCATCCATGCGGCGATCGAGCTGTTCTCCACTCAGGGCTATGAGGGGACCACCGTCGACCAGATTGCGGCGGCGGCCGGGGTAGCGCCGCGCACGTTGTTTCATCATTTCGCCAGCAAGGAAGACATCCTGTTCGACGGCTATGCCGAGCGGCTGCAGGAGGCGATCCGCCGCTTTCGCGCCGCGCGCTCCGACTCCCTGTGGGACGCACTCGCCGAGACGTCGATGGCGGTGGCGCAGGCGATCGTCGATCAGCCCGACATGTTCCTGGTCCGCGCGCGGATGTATCACGGCCTGCCGGCTCTGCGCGCGACCATGCTCCGGATCAACGAGGACTGGATCGATCAGCTCACCGCCGAGGTGGCGCGCTGGCTGGGAAGCGACGCCCAACCGGACTTGCGGCCTCGGCTGGCCGCCACGCTGATCAACGCCGCCAACCGCGCCGCGATCGATTCGTGGGTCGCGGCCGGGGGTCGGGGTGAGCTGTCGGCACTGATGGCCGAATCCGTAGAGCTCGTGCGGCCCTCGATCGCCGCGATCGAGCGCACCGGCGCGAGGTCCGAGCCGGGGCGGGGAGGTGGGCAGCGTGTCGGGTGAATCCCGCCCCCTCGCCGTCGTCACCGGGGGCGCGCGAGGCATCGGAGAATCGATTGTGGCCGCGCTGATCTGCGGCGGCCACCGGGTGGCCGCGATCGATGTGAATGCCAAAGCCATTGCTCGCGCCCAGGATTCGGACGAAGCGAGATCGGGATTGCTCGTCCCGATCAACCTGTCGATTACCGACCGCAACGCGGTCGAGGACGCGCTGACCAAACTGGCCGACCGGTTCGGGCCCGTTCGCGCCCTGGTCAACAACGCGGGGATGACGCTGCCCGCCACCTTTCTCGACCAGACCGACGAGGACTGGGACCGTATCGTCGAGGTCAACCTGAAGGGCACCTTTGTGATGGCGCAGGTGGCCGCCCGGCAGATGGTCGCCCACGGCGGCGGGGCCATCGTGAACGTCAGCTCGGTGTCGGCGCACGGCGTGCGCACCGGGCCGCCGGCCTACGCGGCCGCCAAGGCCGGTGTCGAAGGACTGAGCCGGCTGATGGCCGTTCAACTCGGTGTGCACGCCATCCGGGTCAACACCGTCGTGGTCGGCACCACCGCGACACCGTGGCTGTTGTCGCGCAAGACGCCCGACGAGCTGGCACAGATGCGCCGGACGACATTGACCGGAAACATCGGTGAACCGGATGACGTCGCCGGCGTGGTGGCGTTTCTCTGTTCGCCCGCGGCCAAACATGTAACCGGTCAGCTCATTTCGGTGTCGGGCGGGCAGTGGATGCCATGACGTCGATGCGGAACGACGAAACAGATGCTGATGTAGTGTTTACTGCTACGAATCGATGCCAGGGGATGTCGTGGAACTGAAGAGAATCCTGTTCGACGTCAGCGAGCAGGTCGCCACCATCACGATCAACCGACCGGAGCGGCTCAACGCCACCGACGACCTGACCCGCACCGAGCTCGGCATCGCGTGGGCGCGGGTGCGCGAGGACCCCAATATCCGGGTCGCCATCATCACCGGAGCCGGCGACCGCGCGTTCTCCGCGGGCCAGGACATCCGGGCGACGGCCGAGGGCGGCATCCGCAACAAGATTCCCGGCTCGCGGCTGCACCACAACGTGTGGAAGCCGGTCATCTGCGCCCTCAACGGAATGGTCGTCGGCGGCGGCTTGCACCAGGTCGCCGACGCCGACCTCATCATCGCCGCCGACCACGCGGAACTGATCGACACACATCTGGCCGTGGGCAACGTGTTCGCGCTCGAGCCCGCTGTGCTGCTGCGCAGAATGCCGTTGTCGATGGTGATGCAGCTCGGGCTGATGACCAAGCAGGGCCGGATCAGCGCGCAGCGGGGCTACGAGATCGGCCTGATCAACGAGGTCGTGCCCGCCGACCGGCTGCAACAGCGGGCGCGCGAAATCGCCTTGGACATCGCCAAACTCTCCCCCGCGACGGTGCAGGCGTCGATCAAGGCGATGTGGAGCAGCCTCGATGTCGGGCTGCACGCGGCCAACGACGTCGCCTATCGCTATGTCCTGCAACACCAGCTGACCCACCCCGACTACCGGGAAGGGATGCTCGCGTTCGCGGAAAAGCGGGAACCGCGGTGGGTCCAGGAATGAGGCGCTGATGAGTTGTGGGATGACGCGCCATGGCTGAATCCGCACGAACGTTCAGCTACGACCCGCTGCCGTATGCCCCCGCCGTGCCGTCGATGCTGGCCGACCTGGTCACCACCTACGGCGACAACGATTTCGTCGTCAGCTTGACCGGCGAGGGGACGATCGAGCGGATCACGTACGGGCAGGCCGACCTTCGGTCGGCCGAGATGGCGCGCCGCCTGCTCACGGCGGGCGTGACCAAAGGCGTTCGGGTCGGGATCCTGGCGCCGAACGGGCCCGATTTCGCGGTCGCCTTCCTGGCGGCCACCCGGATCGGCGCCGTGGCGGTGCCGATCAACACCTTCTTTCAGCCCCCGGAGTTGAGCTGGCTGCTCCGCGACGCCGACATCCACACGCTGCTAGCGGTCGAGTCGCTGCTCGGCAAAGACATCCTGGCGCGCGTCGTCGACGCCACGGGTGAGTTACCGCGCCCGGGCGCGCCGCTTGCGCTCGAACGGCTGCCCCAGTTGCGCAACATCTTTGGCCTCGGCAACACCGAGCGGGCCTGGCCCAGCGCGTGGCCGGACCCGCTGCCCGAAGCGTTTCTGCGCGCGTGCGAATCCACCGTCCGCCCGTCCGACGACCTGGTCGTCATCTACACCTCGGGAAGCACCTCGGACCCCAAGGGCGTCATCCACACGCACGGCACCGCGATCACACACTCTCGCTTCGTCGCCATGCAGCACGAGTGGAAGCCCGACGACCGGGTCTACATCCCGATGGTGTTCTTCTGGGTCGCCGGGTTGGTCTTCGGTCTGCTCGGACCGATGCAGACCGGCGCCACCATTCTCACCGAGCACAAGTTCGATGCCGGCGACGTTCTGCGCCTGCTCGAAGGCGAACGGGCCACGTACGCAACGGGATTCCCGCACGTGGGTCGGGCACTGGCGAATCACCCCGACTTCGCGTCCACCGATCTGTCCAGGCTGCGCAGGGGATACCACCAGGTCCTGCTACCGCCGGAACTGCGCGCGGCCGACCCGTCGCTGCTGGTCACACAGTTGGGGATGACCGAAACGTGCAGTTCACACACCTGGTGGCCACCACACGAACCGGTGCCCGAAGGCAAGCGCGGCTCACTCGGGGTATCCGCACCCGGCTACCAGCACAAGGTCGTCGACGAGTCGGGCGCGGGGGTGCCCAACGGGACGGCGGGGGAAATCTGCGTGCGGGGGACGGCCATGATGCGCGGCATGGTCGGACGGCAGCACAGCGACCTGTTCGACGCCGACGGCTGGTATCACACCAAGGACGCCGGCTACCTCGATGATGACGGGTTTCTGTATTTCGCCGGGCGCACCGACGACATGATCAAGACCTCGGGCGCGAACGTCGCGCCGGTGGAGGTCGAGGCCGTGATCTGTGGCGTCGACGGCGTCCGGATCGCCTATGTCGTCGGCGTTCCCGACCCCGACAAGGGTGCAATCGTCTGCGCCGTGGTCGTGCTCAACCACGGGCGGCGGACGTCGCAGGACGAACTCGCTGCGGCGTGCCGAAAGGATCTCGCCGCGTACAAGATTCCGAAGCGGTGGGTGATCCTCCCCGACGATGAACGGCTGCCGTACACCACCACGAACAAGATCGACAAGCCCCGGTTGGTGCAGTTACTGACGTCGGGGGTGCTGGCATGACCGGGTTGGAGGCGCGGATCGCCCGCCTCGAGGCCATCGAGGAAATTCGTCAGCTGGCGGCGCGGTACGCGGTGGCGTTGGACACGCGCGACTTCGATTCCCTGGCAAATCTTTTCGTGGACGACATCGGCGTGCCGGGCAAGCGCCGCGGCCGCGATGCGCTGCGCCAATGGTACGACGCAGAGGTGCGGCCGACGCTGCTGGGCAGCGCGCACGGTGTCCTCGGCCATGTCATCGACGTCCACGACGCCGACACCGCGAGCGGGCTGGTCTATTCGCGCAACGACTTGGAAACCGAGGGCGCGTGGTTCATCGAGATGCTGGCCTATCTGGACCGCTACGAACGGCGCGACGGCCATTGGTATTTCGCACGCCGCATTCCGCTGTTCTGGTACCGGAGCGACATCACCGACCCGCCGGTTGGTCCGAAGAAGGTGCGCTGGCCCGGAAGCGCGCGCCAGGACGGCTCGTTCCACGACGCGTTCCCGTCGTGGGAGGCATTCTGGGCCGCCGACCCCGGACGCTTCGACGCGCCGGTCCCGGCCCCGGCCGCCTTCGGCGATTGGTTGCGCACCCTGCGCCGGGGCGCTGAAGCACCGCGGGTGAGCCCGACCGGTCGCGCGCCCGCGGAGTCGTGATGTCGGGTCGTGCAATGGGTTTCGGATTCACCGACGAGCAGAATGAGTTGCGCCGCGTCGTGCGCTCTTTTCTCGGAAGCAAGGCCGACGAGGCAGGCGTGCGCGGCCACATGGAAAACCCGGTGGGCTACGACCCGTCGCTGTGGGCGCAAATGTCCGGCGAACTGGGCCTGGTGGGGCTCGCAATCCCGGAAGAATTCGGCGGTCAGGGGTACACGTTCGTCGAACTCGGCGTCGTGACCGAGGAATTGGGGCGCGCCCTGGCTCCGTCGCCATACTTCGCGTCGGCGGTACTGGCGTCGAGCGCGCTGCTTGATTCGGGTGACTACGCCGCCCAACAACGATACCTGCCGGGAATCGCGTCCGGAGCGACCATCGCCAGCCTGGCCGTCACCGAGGAGTCGGGCCGCTGGGAAGCCGGTGCGATCCACACGCGGGCGCGAGAAACGGCACACGGCTGGGTGGTGGACGGAGCCAAAACCTATGTCCTCGATGGCTGCAGCGCCGATGTGCTGTTCGTGGCCGCCCAGGCCGACTCCGGATTGTCGTTGTTCGCCGTCGACCGGTTCGACAGCGTCGCCCGACGCGCGCTGTCCAGCCTGGACCAGACTCGAAGACAAGCCCGCATCGAATTCACCGCAACGCCGGCCTCGCTCGTCGGTCGTTTGGGCGGCGCGGAGGAATTGTTGCGGTCGACCCTCGCGCTTGGCTGCGCCGCGCTGGCCGCCGAACAGGTCGGCGGCGCGCAACGCTGCCTCGAGATGGCCGTCGCCTACGCGAAGGCCCGCAAACAGTTCGGCAAGCCCATCGGCTCATTCCAGGCCATCCGGCACAAGTGCGCCGATGTATTCCTCGACATCGAATGTGCCCGCGGGGCAGCCTATTACGCGGTGCGGGCCGCGGCCCAACGCTCGCCAGAACTGCCGGCGCTGGCGTCGCTGGCCAAGGCGTGCAGTTCTGAGGCGTATGCCCGGGCCGCTGCTGCCAATATCCAGATTCATGGTGGGATCGGATTCACCTGGGAGCATCCGGCCCATCTGTACTTCAAGCGGGCTCAATCGTCAGGGCACCTGCTGGGCGACGCGTCCTATCACCGGGGGCTCCTCGCGGACGAGATCGGGCTCTGAGGGGGTCAGAAGTCCGTGCCCCCGTCGATGTTGACGGCCGCGCCGGTCATGAAAGCTGCCCTGTCGCTGAGCAGGAAGGCGATCAGCTCGCCCGCTTCTTCGGGACGCCCGCCGCGGCGGAGGGCAACCCGCATGTTCCAGTCCGGGTTGCTCGCGAGGTGCGTATAGATCGCGTCCTCCAGCGCCACCCCGTACTCTGCCGCCCGCCGGGCGCGGATGAAATCGTTGACCTCGGTGTCGAACAGCCCCGGGCATACGGTGTTGACCCTGATGCCCTCGGGGCCATGTGTTTTCGCCAGGATCTTTGACAAGGTCAACACCGCCGCCTTGAGCGCGTTGTACGGCGGAATCAGGATCTTCGGCGCCCGAACGGAATACGCGGCCGTCGTGACGATGGTTCCACCGCCATTGCGTTGCAGGTGCGGGATGACCGCGCGGCAGGAGCGCACGGTTCCCATCAAAATCAACTGGTAATACCAGTCCCACGACTCGTCGCCGTGTTCGAGGAACGGCCCCTGTTGATTCATCGGTCCCGCGGTGACGGCCAGGCCGCGCAGCGGCCCCAGGCTCGCCGCCGCCTCGTCGACAGCGCGATCCACCCCGTCGCCCGGGGCGGCCGCGTCGACGGCGATTCCGACCGCCCGCACTCCGTAGTCTGCGGTCAATTGCTCGGCCCGCGCTCGGGCACGCTCTCCGTTACGAGCCAGCAGCGCCACGTTGGCACCGTCGGCCGCGAGCTGCCGCGCGGCGGCGAACCCGATACCGGTCGTCCCGCCGACGAGAACGAAATTGCGTCCCCCCAGGCCAAGCTCCACGCGCTGCCCTCGTTTCTGGCGTCACCGCCGACGTCAGCCATACTAGACAGCAGGACGATGTGTGTCGCAATGACTACTATCCGGGCCCAGTTCAGTGACGAATAGGCCCATCAACGGAACACAACGCCGAAATTTGTCGCGTAGCATAGAGCGACATGTCGACGAAACCCGCCCCTGCCGATCTGGAATCGGACGGGGAATTCGATCGCAGGGACCAGATCCTCGAGGCGGCGAACGAATGCTTCACCCAGCTCGGCATCCAGCGCACCAGCGTGCAGGACGTCGCGCGAAAAGCCAACGTGTCGCGGGGCACGGTGTACCGGTACTTCGAAGACCGCAACATGCTCATCGACGCCGCGATCGAATTCGGTGCGCAGCGGTTTTATCGGGAGGTCGCTTCCGCCATGTCCAAGAAGAACACGCTGGCTGAGCAGGTCGGCGCGATGGCGGAAACCCACGCCAGAATCCTGCTCGACCATCGGACTCGCAACCGGCTGATGGCCGATGACGCCGAGCTGATGCGCCACATGGTCGCCGACGGCGATGCCGCCGTCCGCCGCACCACAAAGTTCCTCGAACCCTACGTGCGCGATGCCCAGAAACGCGGCGAGGTCGGCGCCGGAGTCGACGTGACCGCCGGTAGCGAATGGCTGGCGAGAATCATCTATTCCTTTTCGACTGTCAATCAAGGTCTGACCTTCGATATGACCAAGCCGGCCACGGTCCGCCGCTACGTCGAGAAATTCGCGATCAACGGCCTGCGCTGACGCGGTCGCGAATTTTCACCTGCCCATCACATAGCCGTGCGGCTGTCGCGGCCCATCGCCGCGGGCTCGGTCGCGAACTCACGCACCATCGCCTGGATCGTGTACGACGCGGCGAGCCGTCCATCTCGGGCAAAGACCCGGCCGTCGCCCTGCACAAGCCCCCGTCCCGACCAGAAGGCGTGGTTGGTGTACAGCAGCCAGTCCGTAACATCGACGTCGTCGTGAAACGCGATGGTGGCTTTCATGATTCCGGTCGACAAGGTGGCATGCGCGCGGGCTTCGCCCAAACCCGGATGCGGCAACATACCCGCGGCGATAGTCCAATGTGTCGTCGACTGGGCCAGCAACGCCGTCTGCAGGTAAGGGGTCGGCGGCGCATCGCGGAATCGCACCCACACGTTGATGAAGGGCGGGCCCACCCGATCGGGATCCGGATCGTAAGCCCCATCGACCACCCGGATCTCGCGGCCGGTCATCCCGAAGCCAGGAAACGACACCGCCTCGTCGGGGCCCGGAACGGCCGGCATGGGGTCGGCGTCCCGCATGACGTCGCCGGCTCCCGAGTCCGCAAGCACCAAGCCCGCGCTGCGGAATACGCCCCGCTGACTGATGCGAATTTCGGCCGACGAAAACGATCTGCCCCTGCGAAGCACATCGACGGACAGGTCCACGGGCGCGTCGAATGAGGCCGCTTTGGCGAAGATCATCGATGCCGACGTGATTCGTTGCCCGGGAAGCGCTTTCGACGCCGCGACGATCGCCTCGCCGATGGGCTGGCCACCCTCGACGACATTGCGACGCGTCGGCCCGTGCGCTGGCCCGATAAAACCGCTTTCGGATACCTGCTGCACGTCGATGATTCTGCACAGCTCGCCGGCGTCTCCCCATAGCGGGAACGTCGCAGGGATCTTTGAGCCGTCCGGCCACTCTTCGACGACGACCACACGCAGCGCGTCGTCGTAGAAACAGACGTGTCCCGCAATCGCTGCGACCTCTGGCAACGGGGTGCGGTAGGCCCACACGACGTTCTCGACGCCGGAATCCGCCCCGTCAAGGCTCCAGTAACTCGCCCGGCCCTTGAAAGGGCAGACGGTGCTGTGATCCGACGGGCGGAACAACTCCCACAGCACGTCGGATTCGGGAAAGTACAAGCGGTCCTCGTGGTCGGTCTCCGTCACCACGAGGCACCGGTCGCTCTGGGCAACGAGCACGTCACCGAACCACACCTGGCCCCGGTATGGACACGGGGTCGCCTCGATCCGGTAATCGGGGTAATCGGGCCACGCCGACTCGACTTGCGTTGGCATCGCTACCCTCTCGTCGCCGGCCTCATACCGTAGCCGCGCGACGCGGCGACGACGGTGGACGAATTACGAGCTGCTCGAGGCCGACGGCGGGAAAGTTCAAAGCGCTGGCGAACGTTCCCGCCAGCATGTCGGCGACGTCGGCGGGCGACATCAATGTCTCTTGCAAGAGGCCGCGCGCCACCCAATCCTGCACGACGACGCCGAGCAGTCCGGGTTCGAACGCCGCGGTGAACTCCGTCGGAACGGTGCCGCCCACGGTGACACAGCAGTAGCGAAAGCCGGGATGCTCAGTGCGCCAGGCATTCAGGCTTTCTGATAGCGCGGCCTTGCTGGAGGAATAGGCGCCCAAAGCGGTCCGTGGCTGGCCGACGGTTTCGGAGGACAGGGCGCTGACGATCGCGGCGGGCGCGAGCACCGGCAGGCAGCACTTGATGACTTGATGCACACCGACGACATTGGTCTGCATCACGTCCGTCCAATCGTCGACGGAAGTGTCGGCGAACATTCTCAAGGGCGCGTACCCCACCGAGATGAATAGCAGGTCGATTTCACCAAGGCTCGCTCGGGCCATATCGGCGAGCCGCGCGCAATCGTCAGCGTTACGCACATCCGCGCTGATGGCCGCGCCGCAGCCGGCATCGGCGGCGACCTCGTCGAGACGGTCTCGTCGGCGCGCCGCGATGAGCAGGTCGGCGCCCTCCTTGCCGGCACGGACGGCGAACGCCCGCCCGATCCCGGCCGATGCGCCCACCACCACGACCCGCTTGCCGGCCAATGTCCGTTCGCCCATGCGCTGACCACCGATCGAGAATCCAGTGTCGAAAGCCATCCGACATCGGAGAACAATAGTACATCTATTGTTTAGTTGAGCGACGCCGCTCAGTCCTTCAGCGAAGCCCGTTGATGGCGAACGTTTCCACGTAACGCCGGACGGTGTCCGGTTTGGACATGTCGAACGTCTGGGCCTCGTTGACGGTCGAGAACGACCAGATGATGCGGGCCAGCCATTCGCT
>NZ_LZKH01000131.1:0-30448 GCF_001672745.1 Mycobacterium sp. E1386 | reverse complement strand
TCGGCGCGTCGCGGTCGATCGAGCCGCGGTGGGTATGGAACTCCGCGCCAGGCGTGAGCGACATCGTGTAGTGCCGGGTTGGGGGGCGGGGTCGCGGCCGGCGACTTGCCCATCGCCAACAGCATTTCGCCGGTTCGCCGGGACAACTGCCAACCCCCTTGGAAGGGCGTGAATTCCATGGGGAAGTGGAAGCTGCCGTTTGCCGGTTGGGCCGTGTTGACGTCGATGGTCGCCACCACGTCGGCGGGGGTCTTGTCCGACCAGGCGATGTCGTGGGCGACGAAGGTCATCGGGAGGTAGCCGTTGTCGCGCAACGCGTTGGAGAACTTGCCCAGGGTGTCCGCGCTCTCCGGGGTGGCGCCCTCGACCAGACTCACCTTGTTGATACCGGGTACGTCGCGGTCGACGTCCTGGATGCGGCCGAACGGCTGGTGGCAGCGCACCCCGAGTTCGAGCTGCTGTCGGTGCGGCGCGGCCTGCGGCGCAGCGACGACTAGGCGCCCGCTAGCCGTCGCGGCCCTCGCGTTTGCGCCCCAACGGCGCCGGGGCGATGACGCCGGGTGCGAGCCGTCGCGTGAAGACCAGGAAAGCAGTGTGCCCGCGCATGGAGTGCTGCGGCCGGACGGCCAGGCCCACCACGTTCCAGCCCCGTTGCAGCGTCTCCCACGATCGCGGCTCGGTCCAGCACTGCTGGGCCCGCAACGCCTCCACGACGCGCGACAGTTGGGTCACGGTCGCCACGTAGATCATCAGTACGCCGCCGGGGATCAGCAGGCGGGACACCGCGTCGAGCACCTCCCACGGCGCGAGCATGTCCAGCACGGCCCGGTCAAAGGAGCCGCCGGGCCGATCGGAGTCGGCGACGTCGCTGACGATCAGCTCCCAGTTGTCCGGCGGCCGGCCATAGAACACCGAGACGTTGCGACGGGCGTGTTCGGCGTGATCGGCGCGCTGTTCGTAGGAGACCACTCGCCCCTCGGGCCCGACCGCGCGCAGCAGCGAGCAGGTCAGCGCCCCCGATCCGGCCCCGGCCTCCAGCACGCGCGCGCCCGGGAAGATGTCGCCCTCGTGCACGATCTGCGCCGCGTCCTTGGGGTAAATGACCTGCGGCCCGCGGGGCATCGACATGATGTAGTCGACCAGCAGCGGGCGCAGCACCAAGAAGGGCGCCCCGTTGCTGGATTTGACCACGCTGCCCTGTTCCAGCCCGATCAGCGCGTCGTGGGCGATCGAGCCGCGGTGGGTATGGAACTCCGCGCCAGGCGTGAGCGACATCGTGTAGTGCCGGCCCTTGGCGTCGGTGAGTTGGACGCGTTCCCCGACGGTGAACGGGCCGGTTGCGGACACGCCGTCTAGCGTGCCAGCCGACTCGCCGTGGGCGGTGCCCGGGGTTGTCGGCACCCGGTTCTACGCTGCGCTCATGATCGACCAGCCGCAGACACGCGCGCGGCCGGCTGCGAAACCGGCGCTCTCCCCGTCGCGGGCGGCCGACTTCAAGCAGTGCCCGCTGCTGTACCGGTTCCGGGCGATCGACCGGTTGCCCGAGGCGCCGTCGCCCGCACAGCTGCGCGGCTCGGTGGTGCACGCGGCCCTGCAGCAGCTCTACGGCCTGCCCGCCGCCCAGCGCGGTCCCGACACCGCGCTGTCGCTGGTCGAGCCGGCCTGGGAGCAGGTGATCGCCGCCGCGCCCGACCTGGCCGGTGAGTTCGATCCCGCGCAGCGCGGGCAGCTGATCGCCGAGGCCCGTGCGCTGCTCTCCGGCTATTACCGGCTCGAGGACCCGACCCGCTTCGACCCGCACTGCTGCGAAGAACGCGTGGAGGTCGAGCTCGCCGACGGAACGCTGCTGCGCGGGTTCATCGATCGAATCGACGTCGCCGCCACGGGCGAGCTGCGGGTGGTCGACTACAAGACCGGCAAGGCGCCGCCCGCCGCGCGGGCGCTGGCCGAATTCAAGGCGATGTTCCAGATGAAGTTCTACGCGGTTGCCCTGTTGCGCACCCGCGGCGTGCCGCCCACCCGGCTGCGGCTCATCTACCTCGCCGACGGCCAAGTGCTGGACTACTCGCCCGACCAGGACGAGTTGCTGCGCTTCGAGAAGACCTTGATGGCGATCTGGCGCGCTATCCAATCCGCCGGGCAGACGGGCGATTTCCGCCCCAGCCAGTCGCGGTTGTGTGACTGGTGCCCACACCAGCAGCACTGCCCCTTGTTCGGCGGAACGCCGCCGAATTACCCGGGATGGCCGGAATACATACCCGCACAAGATGTTTCGCGTCAGGCCGAGCCGGCGGCGTGACAGGTCGCTCACCAATAATGTGACCAGGGTCTCTGTCGCGTAACCGCCGACTAAGCGGCTCACCGCGAGTGCGGTATGCTGTTGACAACGTTGGCGCCGAACGGCTTGCCAGCACGTCGTGATCGATTCGTTATTTCTTCTCAGATCCCCGCGGGGCGCCGAGTCAGAGATGACCAGGTGCGCACCGCACAGCCTCGAGTCGCGGCGATCGATGTTGCCAGACGGGCAATCTCGCTACCACCGATGCTTAGGGACAATGAAATATGCTTGAAGACAAAACTTTTGCTCACCTCGGCGTGAGCCAGCCGTTGGTTGACGCGCTCGCTAAGGGCGGCGCTCACCGGCCGTTTCCCATCCAGATCGAGACCTTGCCGGATACCCTTGCGGGCCGTGATGTGTTGGGCCGCGGCAAGACCGGCAGCGGCAAGACGCTCGCGTTCTCGATCCCGCTGGTAAGCCGGCTCGATGCCGGTAACCGGCGGCCGGGCCGGCCGACCGGGCTGGTATTGGCCCCCACCCGTGAACTGGCGACCCAGATCGCCGCGACCATCGAGCCGCTTGCCGCGGTTCGGCGCCTGCGCGTGGTCACGATCTTCGGCGGGGTGCCGCAGCACAGGCAGGCCGCGGCGCTGAAGTCCGGGGTCGACATCGTCGTCGCCTGCCCGGGCCGCCTGGAAGACCTGATGAAGCAACGCATCATCGATCTGAGCGCGGTGCAGGTCACCGTCATCGACGAGGCCGACCACCTCGCCGATCTGGGCTTCCTGCCCACCGTTACCCGTATCTTGGCGGCCACCCCGGCGACCGGCCAGCGGCTGCTCTTCTCGGCCACGCTGGACGCCGCGGTCGACACCCTGGTGAAGCGATTCCTCACCAGCCCGGTGACGCACTCGGTCGCGGACCCGGCGTCGCTGACCCCTGCGATGACACATCACCTCTTCTGTGTCGATGGGCCACAAGCCAAGAAGGACTTGGTACACCGGTTGGCCGCGGGAGACTCGCGGCGGATCCTGTTCATGCGGACCAAACACCAGGCCCGCAAGCTGGCCCGGCAACTCACGCAGTCGGGTATCGCGTCAGTGGAGTTGCACGGCAACCTTTCCCAGGCCGTGCGCGACCGGAACTTGGCGGCGTTCGCGGCCGGACACGCGCGAGTGCTCGTCGCGACCGATATCGCCGCGCGCGGCGTGCACGTCGACAACGTCGACCTGGTGGTCCACGTCGACCCGCCCGCGGAGCACAAGGCTTATCTGCATCGATCCGGCCGCACCGCCCGGGCCGGCGCCTCCGGTGACGTGGTCACCATCGCGCTGCCCGAGCAACGCCGCGACACCGAATCGATGATGCGCAAGGCGGCCATTCGCGCCGTTCCCCAACAGGTCACGGCGGCCTCCCCGGTCATCCACGCGCTGGCCGGCGAAGCCGCGCCCCGCAAGGTAGTCGCGCCCGCCTCGGCGCCGTCCCGCCGGCCCGGGCCGACCGCGGTTGCCGGTCACGGTCCGTCCGCCGCACGTAGCAGGCGACGCCGTTCCCGCCGCCCCGCCACCGCGTCGCGGTAGGCCACTTACTCGACGGTGGCGACCCGCCACGCCCGACGGCGGCGACCCGCTTCTAGGCGAGCGGTGTCATCTCCTGCAGCATGGTGGGAATGAGCTCGCTGACGGTGGGATGGATGTGCATGGTGCGCGCGAGCGTGGTGTAGGGCGCCTTGGCCGACATCACGTCCAGGATTTCGTGGACGGCCTCGTCGCCGCCGACGCCGAAGATGGCCGCTCCCAGGATCTCTCGGGTTTCGGCATCGACCACGACCTTCATGAAGCCTTGCGTCTCACCCTTTTCCACCGCCCGGCCGACCCTGGTCATCGGCCGCTTACCGACGAGCGCCGTGCGGCCCGACGCACGAACCTGGTCGACGGTCATGCCGGCCCGTCCTAGCGGTGGGTCGATATAGAGCGCGTAAGTGGTGATGCGGTCGCTGACCCGGCGCGGGTCGTCATCGAGCAGGTTGGCGGCGACGATCTCGAAATCGTTGTAGGAGGTGTGGGTGAACGCCCCCTTGCCATTGCAGTCGCCCATCGCCCAGATGTGGTCGACGTTGGTCTTGAGCTGGTCGTCGACGACGATGTAGCCGCGGGCGTCCGTCCGCACACCCGCCGCCTCAAGCCCCAGGTCGTCGGTGTTGGGTCGCCGGCCGACGGCCAGCAACAGGTGACTTCCGGCGATGGGATCCGCACCCGCTCTGGGCGTGAGTTCAAAACCGTTGCCGGTCTTGGCAACCCGAACGTTGTCGGCGCCGACGATGACGTCGATGCCCTCGTTCTCCAGGATGGACCGGACGGCCGCGGACACGTCCTCGTCTTCGCGGGACGCCAGGCGCGAAGCCCTCTCGACGACGGTCACCGAGGCCCCGAAGCGCCGGTACATCTGCGCGAACTCCAGCGCGATGTAGCCGCCGCCGAGGATGACGAGATGCGTTGGCAGCGTGTCGAGTTCGAGGATGGAGACGTTGGTGAGGAACTCGATGTCAGACAGGCCCGGGATGTCCGGCACCACCGCGCGGCCACCGACGTTGAGAAAGATCCGGGCGGCGTGCAGCACGTCTTCCCCGCCCTCGGAGTCCACGCGCAATGTGTGCGGATCCTCGAAACGGGCATGCCCGCGAAAGACGGTGCAACCGGCCATGCCCGCCAGCCAGTCCTCGACGCCTTTGCGGTCGCCCAGCATGATGTCGTCTTTACGCGCCTTGACTTTGGCCATGTCCACGCTCACCGGTCCGGCAGAAACCCCGAAGTCCGCACCCCGGCGCGCGAGGTGGGCGGCGTACGCGCTGGCCACCAGCGTCTTGGTCGGGATGCAGCCGGTGTTCACGCAGGTGCCGCCGATCAGCTTGCGTTCCACCAGCGCGACACGCTGCCCCGCCGCCGTCAGTCGCCCCGCCAGCGGTGGGCCGGCCTGTCCGGCGCCGACGATGATGGCGTCGAAATGCTCTGTCACTTAACCGCCGTCAGCAGGTACTCCGTGAGCACGTGGCCCGTCGCCGCGGCAATGGCGAACCCGCCCAAGATCGCGACGGCGTCCTCCAGCAGCGCGATGGGCAAGTCCTTTCCGGCCACGCCGGCAAGACGTTTGCGCGCCTGGTACCCGCCGAGGGTGCCAAGCACCGCGCCGATGACGCCGGCCCCGAGCGCGGTATAGGTCCAGTGCGGCCATGCCCCCAGCACCGCGCCCGCCAGCCCGCCCATGATGATCCGGGCGGCGAAGATCGGCGGCGCCGTACGGGCCGGCGTCTTGGGCAACTTGTCATTGATGATTTCGCCGACGGCGAGAACCGTGAAGACGATGACCGTGATGATGTTGGCCATCCAGGCCGCCCATGTGCCGTGCAAGTCGATCCAACCCAGGAAGGCGGCCCAGGCGACGACGGCGGGGGCCGTCAGCGAGCGCAACCCGGCGACGACACCGATCAACAAAGCCAGCAGCACGATAAGCGCGTGTGTCACGAAGACCCTCCTGAGGGAAACGAACAGCCCGGCAATGGTCAGGGATGACGGCCCATGGGAGTGACACGGGCGAAACAGCCCTAGGCGGACGCTAACACAGCGGGGGTCACCGCACCCCGTTCGATCAGAAGCGGCAGAACCTGATGTCGGAAGCCAGAATCGCCTTGGCGCCGATGGCGGCCAGCTCGTCCATGATCTCGTTGACGCCGCGGCGCGGCACCAGGGCGCGGATGGCGACCCAGTCCGGATCGGCGAGCGGCGCGATGGTCGGTGACTCCAGTCCGGGCGTGATGGCCGTGGCCTTCTCCAGGACGGAACGCGGACAGTCGTAGTCGAGCATCAGGTACTGCTGGCCGAACACCACACCCTGGATCCGCGCCACCAGCTGATCGCGCGCCGCCCGTGTCCCGTTCTGGCCGTCGGGGTCGGCGCCCTCGATGAGCACCGCCTCCGAATCGCACAGCGGGTCGCCGAATGCCACCAGGTCGTGCAGGCTCAGGGTGCGCCCCGAGCCGACCACGTCGGCGATGGCGTCGGCCACGCCGAGCTGTACCGAAATCTCCACCGCGCCGTCGAGCCTGATGACGGTCGCCTCAATGCCCCGCTCGGCCAAGTCTTTTCGGACGAGATTCGGGTAGGCGGTGGCGATTCGCTTGCCGGCTAGGTCGGCCGTCGTCCAGTCCCGGCCGGCCGGCCCGGCATACCGAAAACTCGACGACCCGAAGCCCAACGCCAGGCGTTCGCGCACGGGCGCGTCCGAGTCGCGGACCAGGTCCCGTCCGGTGATGCCGAAGTCCAGCTGTCCCGAACCCACATAGATCGCAATGTCTTTGGGCCGCAGGAAGAAGAACTCGACCTGGTTGACCGGGTCGATGACGGTGAGATCTTTGGAATCGGTGCGACGCCGGTAGCCCGCCTCCGCGAGAATCTCGCTGGCCGGTTCGCTCAGCGTGCCCTTGTTGGGAACCGCGACCCGCAGCACGCTCACAGCTTCCGATAGACGTCGTCGAGGGACAGGCCACGCGCGATCATGAGCACCTGCGTCCAGTACAGCAATTGGCTGATCTCCTCGGCCAGCGCCTCGTCGGGTTCGTGTTCGGCCGCCAGCCACACCTCGCCGGCCTCCTCGAGGATCTTTTTGCCCAGCCCGTGGATGCCGCCGTCCAGTGCCGCGACCGTGGCGCTGCCGGGGGGCCGGGCGCGGGCGCGCTCCCCCAGTTCGGCGAACAGGTCCTCGAAGGTCTTCACGGCCAGCGATTGTTTCACGCGGCGCCGAGCAAAGTCACGGCGGTTTCCGCCGGTGACGTTTTGAGCCGCCGGTCAGTCGAACCCGGCGAGCGTCATGCGCAGCGCCTCTTCGAGCTGAACGTGAAACTCCGACCCGTCGGGGGGCTGAGTGAGCCAGCGGTCGATGACGAATTTGGCTGTGGCCAAGCTGGTGTGCACCAACAGCGCGGGCCGGATGTCTACCGCAACGTCGACGCCCATGCGGGACGCCACTTGCTCGACGAATTGGCGATGTTCGGCCTCGGTGACCAGCACGGATTGGCTCAACATCCGCGGGGCGGTGGCGACGGCCTGGCGCCAGGTATCCAGCGTCTGGACTTCGTTGGCCTCTTTGGCGCGCGCGACGAACAGCCGGATCAACGCCTCGACCGGTGACTCGTCCGGTGGTCTCGCGCTGTAGGACTCGACGATCTCGGCGCTGGCCTCCCGGACGGGACCGACAAGCAGGCTCTCCTTGCTGGGTGCGTACCGGAAATAGGTGCTGATCGATACGCCGGCCGCCGCGGCGATGTCCTCGGTCGTCACCGCGTCATAGCCGCGTTCGGCGAAAAGCCGTTGGGCGGTCTGCTGGATCTGGGAAAGCAGCGCGGCCCGACGCCGGTCCCGCAGCGAGCCCGTGTTTGCTGAGGGCATGCCATCACCTTCGTCAATCCGACATTCCGGCCCCATGGTGTCGTCCAGCGACGAACCGAGATGAGTGACTCTACACTATTGAAAGTCCCTATCAAGTAGGCTAATGTGATGCGGCACACATTAACGAACTGCAGAGTCTAAGGGCTTGTTGACACTATTTTAATAAGAATAGCCTTCAATCGCGCTCGAGGTCGTCTGCTCGGCACTCAGGAATTCAGGGGTGGGAGAGGGCCGATGAACGCGGTAGCTGGTACGCGATGACTCGCGCCATTAGTTTGCTGGGCGGGCCGCAGGTCGTGCCGCTATGACGACACAAGTCGATGGCGTCGCCGCCGTTCGGGACTGGTCGGTCGGATACGTCAAACGTCACCCGGTCGCCTCGCTGACGACGGTCGGGGAACAGTTCGTTTTGGGCGTGCGCACCATTCAATACTTCTTCTTCGACCTGATGACCGGGCGATTCCAATGGCAGGAGTTCGTCCGCCAGGGAGCGTTCATGGCCGGCACCGCCGTCTTGCCGACGATCCTGGTGTCGCTGCCGATCAGTGTCACCCTCTCCATCCAGTTCGCGCTGCTGGCCGGCCAGGTCGGGGCCACGTCGCTGGCCGGGGCGGCCAGCGGGCTCGCGGTCATCCGGCAGGGGGCGTCGCTGGTGGCCGCGGTGCTGATGGCATCGGCCGTCGGGTCGGCGATCACCGCCGACCTGGGTTCGCGCACGATGCGCGAAGAAACCGACGCGATGGAGGTGATGGGCGTCTCGGTGATCCGCCGTCTGGTGGTCCCCCGCCTCGCCGCGGCGGTGATGATCGGCGTGGCCCTCACCGGCGTCGTGTGCTTCGCAGGGTTCTTCGCGAGCTACATGTTCAACGTCTATTTCCAGAACGGGGCGCCGGGCAGCTTCGTTTCGACATTCGCGTCGTTCGCTACGACCGATGACATGATCCTGGCACTGGTGAAGGCGATCGTGTTCGGCGCGATCGTGGCCATCGTGTCCAGCCAGAAAGGCTTGTCCACCAAGGGCGGACCAACGGGCGTCGCGAACTCGGTGAACGCGGCGGTCGTCGAGGCGATCCTGCTGCTGATGATCGTCAACGTCGCGATCAGCCAGCTTTACATCATGTTGTCCCCCAGGACGGGGCTATGACGTGACGGCCTCCGCTTATCAACCGTTCGCACCGATTTCGGTTCCGTTCGTCCGCCTCTACCGCAGGGGCAAGGTACCGATCATCCGGCTGGGCCATTTGTTGGTCTTCTTCGTCCGCGCACTGGTCGCCGTGCCGCTTGCCCTGCGTCAGTACCGGGGCGAGTTCTTGCGGCTGCTGTCGAACATCACCTGGGGCAACGGCTCGATCGTGGTGGGCGGCGGCACCGCCGGCGTGGCCGTCGTCCTCGGCACGACCGTCGGCGCGCTCGTCGGCATCGAGGGCTACAACTTCCTGGATCTGCTCGGACTCGGCCCCGCCACCGGGTTCGTCTCCTCGTTGGTCAATACCCGCGAGTTGGCTCCACTGATGGCATCGCTGGCCTTCGCCATGCAAGGCGGCTGCCGCTTCACCGCCCAGCTGGGATCCATGCGCATCGCCGAGGAAATCGACGCGATGGAATCGATTGCGATCCGCCCGATCCCCTACCTGGTGACCACCCGGCTGATCGCTTCGGTGGTGGCGATCGTGCCGCTTTACGCCGCGTGCCTGGCGATCGGCTACCTGAGTACGCAAATCGTGGTGGGGATCGGCAGTGGCGGCTCGACAGGTTCCTATCTGCACTACTTCACGCTGATGCTGGCCGGCCAGGACATCGTCTATTCCTTGATCAAGGCCGTCATCTTCGTCTGGATCGCATCGACGATCCAGTGTTACTACGGGTACTACGCGAGCGGCGGGCCCGAGGGCGTCGGGGTCGCTGCGGGACACGGCATGCGAGCCAGCATCACCGTCGTGATCATCGTCAACATGCTGCTCACCATGGCGCTGTGGGGCGTCGACTCCGGCGCACGGTTCGGCGGGTAGGTCGCGAACATGCCCAATTCCTTTGAGATGGACGGACGCGGCCCCTCCGACCGGCAGCTGTTCGGCATCGGCATTGCGGTCGTGGTGGTCAGCACCCTGCTCACCACCGCGATGTTGGTCAAATCGACTGGCAGGCTGAACGATTACGTGCGCGTGGTCGCCGATCTGGTGAACGTGGGCGATGGTCTTCCGCAGAAGTCGGACGTCAAATACCACGGCGTTCTGGTCGGCTCGGTCGACGGCGTCGTCCCGGCAGCGCACGGCGAACCCAACTATGTCCACATCGACCTCAAAGAGGAGTACGCCAAGTCGATTCCGGCCAACGTAACCGCGCGCGTGGTGCCCAGCAATGTCTTCGCCGTCTCGTCGGTTCAGTTGGTGGGCTCGCCAAACCAGGCGGGCCCGGGTATGAAAATTCGCGATGGCGCGCACATCCCGGAAGACAAGCGGCTGCCGACCGTTCTGTTTCAAACGACCGTGAGCAAGTTGCGCGATCTGCTCGCCGCGGCCGGGCGCGACCGCGATGACAGGTCGGTGGGGATCCTGGCCGCGCTGGGCGCCGCCACCGACCACCGCCGGGTGAGCCTGCTCAACGCGGGTGCGCAATTGAATCGCCTTCTCGATCAGCTCAATTCGATTGTCAGCACCGACACCGGCCCCTCAACGGTGTCCGCGCTGCTGGAAGCCACCAGTGGGCTTGCGCAGACGGCACCCGATCTGCTCGACGCATTGCACCAGGCCGTGGAGCCGATGCAGACATTCGCCGAAACCCGCGGGCAACTGGCCTCGCTGTTGTCCGGCGCCGACTACACGGTCGGCACAACACGCCAATCGCTCGGCAACCACATCGACCAACTCATCCGGATCACCACCGATTTCACCCCGGTCCTGGGTGTGCTGGCGCAGAAGTCGAACAACTTCGTGCCCGCGGTCGCCAAGCTCGACAACCTGGCCAACCAGTTCATGGAGCAGGTCTGGAACCCGCAGACCAACCTCGGCAACATGCGCGCGATGCTGACATTCACACCCAGCTCCACCTACACGCGCGCCGACTGCCCGCACTACGGCGAGCTGAAGGGACCCAGCTGTTTCACCGCGCCGCTGATTCCGGTGCGCCCGGATCTGCCCGAGGTGCTGCTGCCGCAGAACTATCAGCCGCCCAAGGACCTGGCTCCGCCGCCGGGCACCGTGATCGGTCCGGACGGCAACCTCGTCGCCGTCGGCCCGCCGCTCGTGAACGGGCCACCGAATCTGATAGACCCGAATCCGCCACTGGCGCCGGGGATTACGCCGTCGCCACCCGTGCCCGGGAGCGCGAACCCCGATAACCCGTCACCGGGGGCGCCCGCGACACCACAACCGCACGAACCGTGGGTCGCGCCGGTGGCGCCCAAGGCGCCGTGGATCCCCCAGGCGTCCTTTGGCGGGAACGTGGGACCCGTTGGGAGCCAGTACGAACGGAATATGTTGGGTGTGATCACCGGCGCACCCGCGACCGAAGCCACCGAGCTGCTGCTGGGTCCCGTCGCCCGCGGCACCACGGTGTCACTGGTTCACCCCCCGGCTCCGTCGCCCGGGGAGGCAAGATGAAGTTTCGCGGACCACTCATCGCGTTGACCCTGTTCATGGTCGTCTCGCTGACGCTGACCTGGCTGGTGTATGTGAGTTTGCGGCGTGACGTGGCCGGCAACACCGCCCAGTATTCGGCGGTGTTCAGCGACGTGTACGGGCTTCGCGAAGGCGACGACGTCCGGATGGCTGGAGTGCGCGTCGGCCGAGTCGAAAAGATCGATCTGGACGGGAAACTCGCGAGAGTCTCGTTCGTCGTGCAGCAAGAACAGCGGTTGTTTGGGAACACCCTCGCGTCGGTGACGTATCAGAACATCGTCGGCCAGCGTTACCTCGGACTGTCCTTGGGGAAGGAAGGGAGCCCGGAGCCGCTCCCGCCGGGCAGCACCATCCCGCTGGAACGCACCGAGCCCTCTTTCGACGTCACTACCCTGCTCAACGGCTACGAACCATTGTTCAGCCTGCTGAACCCCCACGACGCGGACAACCTCACCAAGGGCATCATCCAGTCGCTGCAAGGCGACACGTCATCGCTCACCACTCTGGTCGGCCAGACGTCCACGCTCACAGAGACGTTCGCGGGCCGAGACCAGGCCCTCGGCAGCGTGATCACCAATCTCGACAAGGTGATGGGCAACCTGGCCCAGCAGAACGACGATCTCGACGGCGTCATCACGCAGACCCGCAGCATCGTCGGCGAGCTCGACGCGCGGCGCCCGGACCTGGTCGCCTCGGTGGGTTCGCTGGCGCGGGTGACCGGCCGGCTGTCGGCCTCGGCCACGGACGTGTATCCGGCACTGCGCGAGTTCATCGATCGCCAGCCCGGCGTCACCAAACACATCATGGACGTGGAACCGCAGGTGGCCTTCTTCGGCGACAACATCCCGCTGCTGCTGAAAGGGCTTACCCGGGTGGGCAATCAGGGGGCGTACGGCAATGCCTACGTGTGCGACGTGAACTTCATGGGGTTCTTCCCCGGCCTCAACGACGTGGTGCCGATCATCATCAACGCGGCCACGCCGGGCAACAAGGCATGGCACACCCCCAGATGCAGGAGTACGGCCGATGGCTGACGCGTCCGTGTGGGAGCGGATGAAACGGCGTCCGCTGGAAAGCTACAACAAGACCTGGCTCGGGTTCATCGCCGTCGCGGTGGTCGCGGTGATCATCGGGGTCATGCTGCTCGTGCATGCGCTCGGCGCCGGATACCGGCACTACACCGCGGAGTTCCTGCAAGCGGCCTCGCTGCGGGCGGGCAACCCGATCGTGGTCGCGGGCATCCCGGTGGGCAACGTCACCAGCATGAAACTCGTCGGGGACCATGTTGAGGCGGGACTGAAGATCCGGGACAACATCGCGCTGGGCAAGGATTCCCGGGCGCAGATCAAAGTCACCACCATTCTGGGTTCGCGGTACCTCGCCCTGGAACCCAACGGTCCGGCGCACCTGCCCAACAACACCTTCGACTTGGCGCACACCGAGGTCCCCTACGACCTGCAAGCCGCGTTGCAGGACGCCACCACCACTTTCGAGCAGGTGGACTCCGACCGGTTCGCACAATCGCTTGCGGTGCTCGGCAAGCAGCTTGAGAGCCTGCCGACGGTTGTCCCGCAGGCGATTTCGAACATCAACACACTGTCGTCGATCATCGCGGTACGACGTGACCAACTCGGGCAGTTGCTGCGCAGCACGGAGCAGGTTACCAACACGCTGCGACGTCAGCAGGCCGGCATCGGCACGCTGGTCGACCAGGGCCAAGACCTGCTGGGCCAATTCGTCGCGCGGCGCGCTGTTTTCCACGCAATGATGCAATCCCTCTCCAGCCTTATCGACACCATGAGCCAGGTCGTTGTCAACGACCGGCCGGGCCTGGACGCGCTGATCAAAGACATGCGGGACTTCACCAACCTGATGTCCGCGCACGACGACCTGCTGCACAGCATGCTGCAAACCAGCCCGATCTTCTTCCGGGAGGCGGCCAACCTCACGGGCGACGGCAACGCGATCAACTTCAACGCCCCCAACGTTCCGCTGATCGACTCGTGGATGTGCGCGATCAGTGGCCGTGCCAAACAGTTCGGCATGATCCAGTATTTCAAGGACTGCAAGTGACGGGGCTGGCATCCAAAGCAGTGGCCATCGCCGCCGCCGTCGCGGTCATCGCAGCGGTGGCCGGCATCGGTTGGTGGTACCTGGGCTCCGACGAGGACACGATCACCGTGACCGCCCAATTCGACAGCGCCTCCGGCCTTTACGAGGGCAACGTGGTGGCGGTACTGGGCATGCCGGTCGGCAAGATCACCAAGATCAATGCCAAGGGCGGCTACGTCGAAGTCGAATTCACCGTCGACCGCCACGTCAAAGTCCCCGCCACCGTGCAGGCCGTCACGGTATCGACCTCCATCCTCACCGACCGGCAGATCGAACTCACGCCGCCCTATCACGGCGGACCGACCCTGGAAAACCACGACACCATCGGCTTGCCCCGCACCAAGACACCCGTCGAATTCAGCAGTGTCCTCAATGTTTTGGACAAGGTGACCAAGTCGCTCGAGGGCGACGGCCACGGCGGCGGCCCGATCGCCGATGTGCTGGGCGGCGGCACCGAGGTGGTCAAAGGCAACGGCGAGAAGATCAAAGCGGCGCTGGGTGAGCTCTCCAAGGCGCTGCGCCTGTCCAGCGACGGCGGCGCGACAACCCGCGAGCAGATCACCACGATCGTCAGAAACATCAGCACGCTGTTCGATGCCGTGGCCGCCAACGACACGAAGCTGCGCGAATTCGCCTCCACCATCCACCAAGTCAGCCAGATCATGGCCGACGAGGACCTTGGCAGCGGCACCACCGGACGCAGACTCGATCAGCTGATCCAGCGGGCCGGCGACCTGCTCGACGCCAACCGCGACAACATCAAGCAGACCGCCCTGAATGGCAATGCCACACTGAAGATGGTGACCGACCAGCGGCGCGACCTGGCCGAGCTCTTGGACCTTGCTCCCCTGGTGGCCGACAACGCCTACAACATGGTCGACCGGGCGAACGGCAGCGTGCGTGCACGCTTCCTCACGGACCGGCTGCTCTTCGACAGTCAGTACACCAAAGAGATCTGTAACTTGATGGGGCTTCGGCAATTGGGCTGCAGCACCGGCACGATTCAGGATTTCGGCCCCGATTTCGGCTTGACCTATGTGCTGGACGGAATGGCCGCCATGGGGCAGAAGTGACGACCGCGGGGGCGCGGGGAATGCTTGCGGCCGTGGCCGCGGCGATGGTTACCGCGGGATGCGCCACGAACGGCCTTGCCAGCCTGCCCCTTCCAGCGCCGGAGGTGGGCTCGGGAGGCTATTCGCTGAACGCGGTGTTCTCCAACGCGCTCAACCTGCCGATGAACGCCAAGGTGAAGCTCGCCGGCGCCGACGTCGGTCAGCTCGAATCGATGGTCGCACGCAATTACACCGCGGTCACCCGGCTGCGCATCAGGGACGGCGTGCGTTTGCCCCGGGGCAGCACCGCCGAATTGCGCACCGCAACGCCGCTGGGGGACGTCTTCGTCGCGCTCAAGCCGCCGGCCGCGGGCGATTCCGAGGGACCGCTGCTGAAGAACGGCGACACGATCGGCCTGGATTCGACGGCGGCCGCGGCGACCGTCGAGTCGGTGCTGAGCTCAGCGGCCATCCTGGTGAACGGCGGTGCGGTACGTAACTTCACCAACATCATCAACGGGTTCGGCAAGGCGACCGGTGACCAGGGCCAGGCGTTCGGCGACATGATCCGCAAGTCCAACGAGTTGCTCGGGAGACTGGATTCCCGGTCCGATCAGATCTCGACCGCGCTGACCCAATTGTCGCGACTGGCAGACCAACTCGATGCCAAGAACCAGACCATCGCCGACCTGATGGCGGCGGCCAGGCCGGCCACTTCGGCCCTGGCCGACAACACCACCCAGCTTTCCGACCTGGCCGTGCAGGTCGGTGACACCTCCCGGTTGCTGGCCAGGTTCCCGTCGATCGGTGGGACCGACACCAGCGGCCGCAGCATCATCCGTGACCTGAACACGGTCGCGGGGGCCGCCAACGACGTGGCGATGAGCCCGGATACCAGCTGGCTGGCGCTGAACAGGCTGATTCCCGCACTGGTCAAATCGACGGCCGGGAACTCGATTTCGGTGAACGTGGGCGTGGACAAGATCATGCTCGGATCGATCCCCGACATCGGATTCCCCGGTGACATCGGGCTGCACGGACCGCACCACTACAACGTGAACCTGCTCGTCGGCACCCTCAAGTACACCCTGTGGCGGCTGCAGGAACGTGTGGTCGGCCGGGGTCCGAATTCGCCGCAGGTTCCCGTCGTACCGGACCCGAACATCCCGGGCCAAATCGACGTCGCCCCCGGGCCGCCGCCGGCCCCGGCAGGACCGACGCCATGATCCGCGCCGTCGACAATTTCGCCAACGCCGTTGTCCGAGCGGTGCGTACCGGTCACCGCCACCAGGTCTGGCTGTCGGTGGCCGGCTTGGTGCTCATCTTGGTCGTCGCCACCGCCTACCTGCTCGTCGGCGCGCTGCGGGTGAAGCCGTTCGCCTCGTCCTACCGAGTGACGGTGCAATTGCCGGACTCCGGCGGCTTACTGCCCAACCAGGATGTCGCACTGCGGGGAGTGCGGATCGGCCGGATCGATTCGCTGCAGATCACCGACAACGGGGTGAACGCCGTCGCCAGCATCACGTCGAAGGTGCGAATCCCGGCGAACAGCTTCGTGCACGTGTCGGCGCTCTCGCCCGCCGGTGAGCAATACATCAACTTCGAGGCCACCTCCGACGCCGGGCCCTACCTGCACGACGGCAGCCTCATCACTTCGGACCACACGAGCGTCCCGGTCAGCTTGGCGCAGTTGCTCGCCGACGCCGACGGGTTGCTGGCCCAGGTCGACCCCCACAAGCTCGAGTTGATCAAAAAGGAGCTGAGCCTGAGCAAGGAGGGGCCGGCGAAGCTGACCGCCATCGTCGACGGCGGCACGTTCCTGCTCTCGACCCTTGATTCGGTGCTGCCCCAAACCACCAGCATCATCAAGACCAGCCGGGTCGTGCTCACGCTGGCGAGTGACAAGAACGCCGGTTTAGGCTCGGCCGCAACGGAACTCAATAAAACACTGACCGGCGTGGCCAGGATGCAAGCCGGCTATCGCCGGTTGACCGGCCAGACGCCGCGCACACTGTCGGCCGTCGACAATCTGTTCTCCGACAATTCCGACACGATGGTGCAGTTGCTGGGCAGCATGGCTACCATGTCGCAGCTGTTATATCTGCGGGTGCCGGCGCTCAACGCGCTGTTCCCCGACTACCGTGGTTCGGTGTTGGACGCGGTGACGAGCACGTTCCACGACCACGGCGTGTGGGCGACGGCCGACCTCTACCCCCGCTATGTGTGCGACTACGGGACGCCATCGCACGCCTCCTCCGCCGCCGACTACTACGAGCCGTTCATGTACACCTACTGCCGCGACGACGACCCGGCGGTCTCGATCCGCGGCGCCAAGAACGCGCCACGGCCGGGCGGGGACGACACCGCCGGTCCGCCGCCGGGGGCGAACCTGGGCCAGCGGACCGATCCGACCCCCCGAGGCCGCTACACCATTCCCACCCCCTACGGCGGGCCGGCGCTGCCGATCGAACCGCCCCACTGAACCCCTACCATCGGGCCAATCCCTAGGAGATGACCGTGATCGTGACCACCGAGAAGAACCCGAAGGCCAAGGCGCACGCCGAACCGGAGCCGGACGCCGAAACACCGGAATCCGCCACCGAAGACGCCGACGAGGTGCGCGGCGAAGAATCCGGCGAGGCAGCCGATGAAGACGAGGGCGGCGACGTCGGTGCGCTGCTAAAAGGCAAGCGTCCCAAGAACGAGGGCCCTAAGCGCCCGTGGAAGCGCTATCTGCGCCGCAGCGTGTTGCCGGTGTTGCTCGTTGCCTCGCTTGGCGTTTCGGGTTTCCTCGGCTGGCGGCTGTGGCAAGAGCATCAGGTCAAACTGGCCGGCGAGCAGGCCCAGCAGGCGGCCATCGCCTACGCGCAAGTGCTGACGAGCATTGATTCGAACAAGGTCGACGAGAACTTCAGCCAGGTTCTCGATGGCGCGACGGGCGAGTTCAAGGACATGTACACCCAGTCCAGCGTCAAGCTCCGCCAGCTGCTGATCGACAACAAGGCGACCGCGCACGGCGTGGTGGTGGACTCGGCGATTCAGTCCGAGTCGGCGAACAAGGTTGTCGTGCTGGTCTTCATCGACCAGACCGTCACCAACACCGCCGCACCCGACCCGCGCATCGACCGCAGCAGGATCAAGATGACCATGGAAAAGGTCGACGGCCGCTGGCGGGCGAGCAAGGTTCAGCTGCTGTGATCCGACGGATCTTGGCGGCAGTCGTATTGGCCGCGGCCACAACGATTCCCACCGCGGCTACGGCGCACGCGTCGGCGCCGTCGTTCTGCGGTGAGCTCGGCGGTGACTGGGACGGCCAGTACTGCCACACCTCTGTCACGTCGGAGCGCAAGGCCGTCCGGGACATCAAGGTCGCGGTGCCCGACGACCTGGTCGACAATCCGACCACGGGCCCGGTGATCCGCGACTACCTGCGCACCCTGGTCAACAACTGGAAGACGGCCAACGGCGCCATGGCCGCCGACAGCTACGGCGAGGAGAACTTTGAGGTATTCCGGCACGGCAATCTGCTCAGCGCCGTGTTCCACGAGGACTACCACGCCGACGGGCCAAAGCCCAACAACGCCTACCGGACCTTCACGTTCGACATGGCAAGTGGCCGACGCATGCAGCTGGCGGATCTGACGACATCAAATCCACTGACGGCCATTCCCCCACTGGCCCAACCGTTTATCCAAACCGCGCTCGATCAGGCGCCGCCGCCACACGACCCGGGAACCTACCCGTTCACCGTCGACCGCTGGACTCCCGACAAGGTCTACTCCGGGGCCTACAAGGCGTGGGCGGTCACTCCGGACGAGTTGATCCTGTACATGCCGGACTACCCGGTGGCGCACGACGAGCCCCTCAACTTCACGCCCGGCGTGATGCAGTGGTTCATGGACGGCGGCACGGTGCAAGCGCACATCCCGCTGTCCGCGTTGAGTTCGGTGCTGCGCATCTAGCATCTGCGCCTGTGCGGCTGGCTCAGTTGGCCTTTCGACGACGCAGGTCGATCGATATCACGTCGGCAACGTGCTCGCTGTGCGCCACCTGACCGTCCCCGGTGGACGCGCGGCTGCTGCGGGCCGTGAAGCGGACGCTTGCCGCCAGATCGCCGTAATCCCAGGCTAAATCGCTGACTTCGCGCTTCGTGCGGTCGAGCGCGGTACCCAGCGCTCCGACGATGCGCCGCACGTGCAGGACCGTAGCGTTCACGGCTTCCACCGCGATATCGACGATGCGGTTCAGCTCTCGCTCCAGCATGAACATCCCCCTGCTCAGTCCTCCGGGTTGTAGCCGAGGTTCGGGGCGAGCCAGCGCTCGGCTTCCCGCAGAGTCCAGCCCTTGCGCTTCGCGTAGTCGGCGACCTGGTCCTGGGCCATCCGACCGATCACGAAGTACTGCGACTGCGGATGCGAGAAATACCAGCCGCTGACGGCGGCACCGGGCCACATCGCCATCGACTCCGTCAGCTCGATGCCGGTCCGCTCCTTGACGTCCAGCAACTCCCACAGCGTCGCCTTCTCGGTGTGCTCCGGGCAGGCGGGGTAGCCCGGGGCTGGGCGGATCCCCACGTACTTCTCGCCGATGAGCGCATCGTTGTCCAGCTGCTCGTCCGGCTGGAATCCCCAGAACTCCTTGCGAACCCGTTGGTGCATCCGTTCGGCGAAAGCCTCCGCCAGCCGGTCGGCGATCGACTCCAGCAGGATCGCGCTGTAATCGTCGACGGCCGCCTTGAACTCCGCGATCTTCTCCTGGCTGCCGAGCCCGGCGGTGACCGCGAAGGCGCCGACGTAGTCAGCCAGACCGGTGTCCTTGGGCGCGACGTAGTCGCCCAGCGACCGGTTCGGGATGCCGTCCCGATGCTCACCCTGCTGGCGCAGGTTGTGCAACGTCGTCAGCACCTCGGTGCGGGTCTCGTCGGTGTACACCTCGATGTCGTCCCCAACCGCGTTGGCCGGGAAGAACCCGATCACCCCGTTGGCGGTCAGCCACTTTTCCTTGATCAGGGTGTCGAGCATCTCCTGGGCGTCGTCGTACAGCTTGCGGGCAGCCTCGCCCGAGACGGGGTTGTTGAGGATGTCCGGGAATCTGCCCTTCATCTCCCAGGCGTTGAAGAACGGCTGCCAGTCGATGTACTCACGCAACTCGGCGATGTCATAGTCCTGGAATTCCCGGACGCCGAGACCCTGGGCGGGCACCGGCGGCGTGTAGCCGTCCCATTCGATGGGCGTCCGGTTCGCGCGCGCCTTCTCCAGCGTCAGCATCGGCCGCTCGTTCTTCTGGGAGTGCCGTTCGCGCAGGTCGGCGTAATCCTTCGCGGTGGCCTCCAGCAGGGCTGGACGCTGCTTGTCGTCGAGCAGCGCGGCGGCGACCGGCACCGAGCGGGAGGCGTCCTTGACCCAGACCACCGGGCCACTGCGACGCGGCGCCACCTTCACGGCCGTATGGGCGCGCGAGGTGGTCGCACCACCGATCAGCAGCGGGATTTCCAGGCCCTGGCGTTCCATCTCTACGGCGAAGTTGACCATCTCGTCCAACGATGGGGTGATCAGTCCGGACAGTCCGATGATGTCGGCGTCGTGCTCCTTCGCCGCGGCCAGGATCTTCTCGGCGGGCACCATCACACCGAGGTCGATCACTTCGAAGTTGTTGCACTGCAACACAACCCCGACGATGTTCTTGCCGATGTCGTGCACGTCGCCCTTCACGGTCGCCATCACGATGGTGCCGTTGGTGTCCTTCGCCGCCGCGGTGCCGTTCTGCTCTTTCTCCTTCTCGATGAACGGCAGCAGGTACGCGACGGCCTTCTTCATCACCCGCGCCGACTTCACGACCTGGGGCAGGAACATCTTGCCCGAGCCGAACAGGTCACCGACGACGTTCATGCCGTCCATCAGCGGGCCCTCGATCACCTCGATCGGGCGGCCACCCGCCGCCGCGATCTCGGCCCGTAGTTCCTCGGTGTCGTCATCGACGTGCGCGTCGATCCCTTTGACCAGGGCGTGCGTGATCCGCTCGCGGACGGGCAGGCTCCGCCACTCGGCAGTCGCGGGATCCTCGCCCTTCTCCTTGCTGTTGAACCGTTCGGCGATCTCCAGCAGCCGTTCCGCCGCATCCTCGCGACGGTTCAACACCACGTCCTCGATGCGGTCCCGTAGCTCGGGGTCGATCGAGTCGTACGGCACCAGCGCACCGGCGTTGACGATGCCCATGTCCAGGCCGGCCTTGATGGCGTGGAACAGGAACACCGAATGGATCGCCTCGCGCACGGGGTTGTTGCCCCGGAACGAGAACGACACGTTCGAGATGCCTCCGGAGATGTGCACCCCCGGAAGGTTCTCCTTGATCCAGGCGCAGGCTTCGATGAAGTCGATCCCGTAGGTCGCGTGCTCCTCGATACCGGTGGCCAGCGCGAAGCAGTTCGGGTCGAAGATGATGTCCTCGGGTGGGAAGCCGACCTCTTCGGTCAGGATCCGGTAGGCGCGACCGCAGATCTCCTTGCGCCGCTCCAGGTTGTCGGCCTGCCCCTGTTCGTCGAAGGCCATCACGACGACGGCGGCGCCGTACTTGCGGCACAGCCGCGCCTCGCGGACGAACTTCTCCTCGCCCTCCTTCATGGAGATCGAGTTGACGATCGGCTTGCCCTGCACGTTCTTTAGGCCGGCCTCGATGACCTCCCACTTGGAGGAGTCGATCATCACCGGAACGCGGCTGATGTCCGGCTCGGCCGCGATCAGCTTGGTGAACCGGTCCATCGCGGCGACGCCATCGATCATGCCCTCGTCCATGTTGATGTCGATGACCTGCGCACCGACCTCGACCTGCTGCAGGGCGACCGACAGCGCGCTGTCGTAGTCCTCGGCCTTGATCAGGTTGCGGAACCGGGCGGAGCCGGTGATGTTGGTGCGCTCACCGATGTTCACGAACAGGGAATCGTCGGTGATGTTCAGCGGCTCGAGGCCCGAAAGGCGCGTGGCCACCTCGATCTCCGGCAGCTCGCGCGGCGGTTTGCCCTCGACGACCTTGGCGATCTCGGCGATGTGCGGCGGCGCCGTCCCGCAGCACCCGCCGACGAGATTGACCAGGCCCGCCTCCGCGAAGTCGGCGATGTAGCCGGCTTGGCGCTCCGGGGACTCGTCGTACTCGCCGAACGCGTTGGGCAGGCCGGCGTTCGGATAGCAGGAGACGAAGGTGTCCGCGATCCGCGCCACCTCGGCGATGTAGGGCCTCATCTCCGGCGCGCCCAGCGCGCAGTTGAGGCCGACCGCGAGCGGCTTCGCGTGCCTGATCGAGTTCCAGAAAGCCTCGGTGACCTGACCGGACAACGTCCGGCCGGAAGCATCGGTGATGGTGCCCGAAATGATCGCCGGCCAGCGGCGTCCGCGCTCCTCGAAAAGCGTCTCGACGGCGAACACCGCGGCCTTGGCGTTCAGCGAGTCGAAGATCGTCTCGATGATCAAGAGGTCGACACCGCCGTCGACCAGGCCGTTCGCGGCTTCGAGGTAGGCGGCGACCAGCAGGTCGTAGGAGACATTGCGGGCGCCCGGGTCGTTGACGTCCGGCGAGATCGACGCGGTCCGCGTCGTCGGCCCGATGGCGCCGGCGACGTAACGGGGCTTCTCCGGGGTGCTGTATTCGTCGGCGGCCTTGCGGGCCAGGGCGGCGCCGGCGTAGTTGAGCTCGTAGGCCAGGTCCTGCATGCCGTAGTCGGAGAGCGAGATCGCGTTCGCGTTGAACGTGTTGGTTTCCAGGATGTCGGCGCCCGCCTCGAGGTACTCGCGGTGGATCCCCTCGATGATCTGCGGCTGCGTCAGGTTGAGCAGGTCATTGTTGCCCTGAAGGGCGGTCGGCCACTCCGTGAACCGGTCGCCGCGGTAACCGGCCTCGTCCGGCCGGTCCCGCTGGATCGCCGTGCCCATCGCGCCGTCGATCACCATGATTCGCCGGCGCAGGGCGGCCGTCAGTTCTTCGGTGCAGTCGGGGCGGATGTTCGGCACGAAGGTCTCCGACGCCGGGGCGCTTTTGGGGGCGTTCACGTACGTTCCTTCCGTAGCGGAAGGCGTCCTTGACTCTGCCGAGCGTGGCGGATACCGGCATGGCCGGCGAACCGTTGCAACGCCTCTCGACCAGAAAAGTCTACGTCGTCACCCGACGACTGGACGCCCTGCTCGACCCGACCCGCTCGGCCAGCGCGCTGCCCGTGAGCGCCAACTCGCGGATCTTGTCGGCAATGTCGTAGTTACCAAGGTTAACCAGATTGCGGCCGAACGTATTTCGTCTCGACCGCGTCGACGCCGGTTGTTGCGGTCGCCGATGCCCAGGTCAGCGGCCCGCGATTGAGTGCCCATCGCCCCGTCACCGGCCACCGCACGCCGTGCCAAAGCGTCGAGGATGTCGGTGTCGTAGTCGTGGTCGCTCACGGCAGTCACCCCACAAGGATAGTCGTCCTATGCAAAAGGCCCAGAGGTTGACAGGTCCCTGACAGGCAAGGCCGATGGTCACGCCGAACATCGGGGCGCAAGGCCGTACGCTGATTCTGTGACCCCGCCCCAGGGCCGGCCCTATGGAGGAGCCGCACTGCCCGAACTGCACAACACCATCGTCGTGGCGGCGTTTGAGGGCTGGAACGACGCCGGCGACGCGGCCAGCGACGCGCTCGAGCACCTCGAGGCCATCTGGGAGGCCGACCCGATCCTGGAGATCGACGACGAGGCATATTACGACTACCAGGTGAATCGCCCGGTCATCCGGCAGGTCGACGGGGTCACCCGGGAGCTGGTGTGGCCGGCGATGCGCATCTCGCACTGCCGGCCGCCGGGCAGCGACCGCGACGTCGTGTTGATGCACGGGGTGGAACCCAACATGCGCTGGCGCACCTTCTGCGCCGAACTGGTCGCCATCGCCGACAAGCTCAACGTGGACACCGTGGTGATCCTGGGCGCCCTGCTCGCCGACACGCCGCACACCCGGCCGGTCCCGGTCTCGGGCGCCGCCTACTCCCCCGAGTCGGCGAAACGCTTCGGGCTCGAGGAGAGCCGCTACGAGGGCCCGACCGGCATCGCCGGGGTGTTCCAGGACGCCTGCGTGGCCGCCGGGATCCCCGCCGTGACGTTCTGGGCGGCGGTGCCGCACTACGTGTCGCAGCCGCCGAACCCGAAGGCGACGGTGGCGCTGCTGCGCCGCGTCGAGGACGTGCTCGACATCGAGGTTCCGCTGGCCGACCTGCCGACGGAGGCCGAGGAGTGGGAGCAGGCCATCACCGAGATGGCCGCCGAGGACGAGGATTTGGCCGAATACGTGTCGTCGCTGGAGCAGCGCGGCGACGCCGAGGTCGACATGAACGAGGCCCTGGGCAAGATCGACGGGGACGCGCTGGCCGCCGAGTTCGAGCGGTATCTGCGGCGCCGTCGTCCCGGCTTCGGCCGCTAACCCTGCTTCTTGCCCAAGCCCTGGTTGTAGGCGCTGGTGGACCGGCCGAGCGCCGCGACTTGGGCGTCCAGCTGGGGCAGTAGCTCCGCGGTGGGCTTGTGCAGGGGCAGTTCCCCGACCGGGGTGGACAGCACCGGCTTGATCCAGCGGAACAGGGCGACCCAACCCGGGCAGTAGACGCGGTTGCGGCGGCGTTCGATGCCCTTGACGAACGCGTCCGCGCACTTGTCGACGGTGGTGGTCTTGTTCAGCGGCCAGGGGAAGCTGGCGAGCAGCTTGCCGAAGGCGGGCAGGTCGGCCTCGGTGTCGCGGACCAGGGCGGTGTCGATCCACGACATGTGCGACGAGCCGACGTCGACGCCGCGGTGGGCGACCTCCAGCCGCAGCGCGTTGGCGAGGATCTCGACGCCGGCCTTCGACGCGTTGTAGGGAACCAGGCCCGGGCAGGCGGCGTATGCGGCCAGCGACGAGACGATCAACACGTAGCCGCGGCGCTCGATCACCGCCGGCAGCGTGGCCCGCACGGTGTTGAAAACGCCGAGCACATTGATGTCCATCACCCGCTTGAACGCCTCCGGGTCGACTTGCAACACCGACCCGTAGCTGGCGATGCCCGCGTTGGCCACGACGACGTCGATGCCGCCGAACCGCTCGACGGCCTGCGCGGCGACGGCCTGCATCGCCGGCAGGTCTCGCACATCGGCGACCGCCGTCAGCACGCGGTCGTCGCCGAGTTCGGCGGCAAGCGCTTTCAGCTCGGTGTCGTTGAGATCGGTGAGCACCAACCTGGCGCCCTTGTTACGCAGCCGGCGGGCGACCTCGGCCCCGATGCCCCGGGCCCCGCCGGTGATCAAAACAACTTTGTCCTGCAGTGACGTCATGGCGGCAAACGTACCCTTTACAGTTCCACCCCGAGCAGCGCATCGATCGCGGTCGCCACCAGCTTCGGCGCTTCGGCGTCGTGGCCGCCGTACTCGAGCGCGTCGGTGGTCCAACCATCAAGCGCGGCAAGCGCTTTGGGCGTGTTCAGGTCGTCGGCGAGGTATCGGCGCACCCGCGCGATCACGTCGGCGGCGTCGGGACCGGCGGGCAACCCCGTCGCGGTGCGCCAGCGCCCGAGCCGGGCGATGGCCTCGTCGAGCACCTGCTGGCTCCAGAACCGGTCCGCGCGGTAGTGCCCGGCCAGCAGGCCCAGGCGGATGGCCGCCGGCTCGATGCCCTGGGCCCGCAAGGTCGACACCAGCACCAGGTTGCCCCGGCTCTTGGACATCTTGTGCCCGTCCCAGCCGATCATGCCCGCGTGCACGTAGTGGCGGGCGAATCGCCGCTCGCCCCTTACACATTCGGCATGTGCGGCGGTGAATTCGTGGTGCGGGAAGATCAGGTCGCTGCCCCCGCCCTGGATGTCCAGGCCGCTGCCGATGCGGCTGAGCGCGATCGCCGCGCATTCGACATGCCAGCCGGGCCGCCCGTCGCCGAACGGTGACGGCCAGCTCGGCTCTCCCGGCCGCGCGGCGCGCCACAGCAGCGCGTCCAGCTCGTCGCTCTTGCCGGGCCGGTGCGGGTCGCCGCCGCGCTGCTCGAAGAGTCGCAGCATGGTTTCGCGGTCGTAGCCCGACTCGTAGCCGAACTGCGGGGTGGCGTCCGCCCGGTAGTAGACGTCCGGGTAGTCGCCGTCGACGACGTACGCCGCCCCCGACGCCAGCATCTTCTCGACGAGCTCGACCACCTCGGGGATCGCCTGGGTGGCCGCGACATAATCGCGCGGCGGCAGGACCCGCAGCGCCGCCATGTCCTCCCGGAAGCGCACGACCTCACGATCGCCGAGCTCACGCCAGTCGACACCGTCGCGCTGGGCGCGCTCGAACAGTGGATCGTCGACGTCGGTGACGTTCTGCACGTAATGCACGGCGTGGCCGAGATCCAGCCATTGCCGGTAGACCAGATCGAAGGTGAGATAGGTGGCCGCGTGTCCGAGATGAGTGGAGTCGTACGGGGTGATGCCGCAGACGTACATGGTCGCAGTCGATCCGGCCGCCACCGGCCGCACCTGCCGATCGGAGGTGTCATACAGCCGGAGCTCCGGTCCACGTCCCGGCAATACCGGAACCGGTGGAAACTCCCAAGACTGCATGCCAACGACTCTAAACGCGGTGACCTAGCGCCATGCGTCGCGGATGGCAGCGAGCAGGATCGGCGCCACCTCGGCGCGGCACATCACGAAGTCGGGCAGGTAGGGGTCGAACTGGTTGTAGCGCATCGGCGAGCCGTCCAGGCGTGACGCGTGCATGCCGGCGGCCATCACAACGCCGGCCGGCGCCGCCGAGTCCCACTCCCACTGCCCGCCCGCGTGCAGGTAGGCGTCGACGTCGCCGTCGATGATGGCCATCGCCTTGGCGCCCGCCGAACCAATGGCCACCGGCTGTATCGCCAACGATTGGCGCATGCGGTGCAGCACGAAGGGCGGCCGGGTGGCGCTCACGGCGATGCGAAACGTGTGCGGTACGCCGACGCGCGCGGCGCCGGCGGTCACGGTGTCGGTGCGGTACACCGTGTTCCCGCGGGCCGGCAACGACACCGCCGCGTCGGTGATCTCCCGCTGGCCGTTGGTGGGGTCGCCGGTGGGACGCTGCCACAGCGCGATGTGCACCGCCCAGTCGTCGCGGCCCGGCGTGGAGTACTCCCGGGTGCCATCCAGCGGGTCGATGATCCACACCCGGTCGCACTTGAGCCGGCGCCGGTCGTCGTAGGCCTCCTCGCTGAGCACCGCGTCGTCGGGGCGCTCGGCGCGCAACCGGCGCAGGATGAGCTCGTTGGCCAATGCGTCGCCGGCGTCGCCCAACGCCCACGGGTGACCGAAGCCGATCTCGTCGCGCACATTGAGCAGCAACTCCCCCGCGTCGGCGGCGAGTTCGGCGGCCAGTGCGGCATCGGTCAACTCATCCGGGCCCTGGCTCACCGGCTCAGTATTCCCGACGCCCGAGTGCCGCTCAGAAGGCCGGCCATGGAATGGGCCGGTGCCGGTTGGGGCCCGGCATCACCGGATCGTCCAGCAGCGCGTGCGCGCGCCTGCGCAGCGCCGCGATCTCCGCCCGCGTGATGTGCTCGGCCAATTCATCGCCCAGCGAGCCCGTCAGGGCCTCGGTGAGTCCGGCCACCGGCTCCAGCATCTTCTCGTCGACCGGCTTGTTGGCCCAGCCCCACAGCACCGTGCGCAGCTTGTTCTCGACATGCAGGCACACACCGTGGTCGACGCCGTAGACGTGGCCCTCGACGTCGCGCAGAACATGGCCACCTTTGCGGTCGGCGTTGTTGACCAGCACGTCGAAGACAGCCATCCGCCGCAGCCGGATGTCGTCGGCGTGCATCAAGACCACCTCGTCGCCGGCGTAGTCGTAGGCCCGCAGCACCGGCAGGTAACCGGGCTGAGGTTGGTTGGCGGGAAACAGGTCGACCAGGTCGGGGCCGGGCCTCGGGGCGGAATCGGCGGCGTCGCCCGGTTGGTCCACCCAAAGCTGCAGCATGCCCGGACCGGCAGGCCCGTGACGAATCACCGTGTAGGGCACGATGTTCCACCCCAAACACGTCGACACCAGGTAGGCGGCGACTTCGCGACCCGCCAGCGTTCCGTCGGGAAAGTCCCACAGTGGCGCCTCGCCCGAGACCGGCTTGTAGACGCAGTGCACGGTCGATTCGCCGAGCGTGGACTCACACAGGAAGGTGGCGTTGCTGGCTGAGCGGATGCGTCCGATGACCGTCAGCTCGCCGTTGCGCAACACCTCACGGTCGTCAGGCCTCAAGTTCATCGTCAGGCCCGAGCAGCGCGCTGCGCCTATAGCCGTTGGCGCGCGCGCAGATATGGCCCTCCGGATCCAACGGTTCGTCGCACAGCGGACACGGCGGGCGTCCCGCTGAGATGACGCGATTGGAGCGCGTGGCGAACTGCCGCGCCGACTCCGGCGTCAAGAACACCCGCACCGCGTCGGGACCCTCTTCGGTGTCGTCTAGCACCACCGACGCGTCGAATTCGGCGTCGGTGACGGCCAGCAATTCGACCACCACGGTCTGGGCCTCCGAATCCCAGCCCAGGCCCATGGTTCCGACCCGGAACTCGGCGTCGACGGGGGTGATCAGCGGGTTGAGATCCTCGACCTCGGCGGGCTCCGGGGGGACCGGCGTGCCGAACCTGCGATTCACCTCGAGCAGCAGCGCACCGATGCGCTCGGCCAGCACCGCCACCTGCTGCTTCTCCAACACCACCGACACCACCCGGGCATCGTGCACCGCCTGTATGTAGAACGTGCGGTTTCCGGGCTGACCAACGGTCCCGGCCACGAAGCGGTCGGGTGTACGGAAGACGTGAATTGCGCGGGCCATGGCACCTCCAAAATACCGGCTGTTGCCTTCGCCGTGCGATTCGATTGCCCCGCTTGCCCTCTTTTAAGCGGAATTAGTCTGTCGAGCCGCCGACCACCGCGTCGCCGGACGGCATGGCCGGGGCCGGCCCTCCCGTCGGCGCCGGCTGGGACTCACCGTCCGTCTTCGCCTTCGCCTCATCCTGGGGCTCGTCCTTGGGCGGTGGCCCGGCCCGCAGCGCCGCAGCCAACTTCGCACCGGTGTGGTTGACGTGCAACACAAATGGGCGCAATTCGGTGTACCGGATCACACTCACCGACGCCGGGTCGGCGGTGACCCGCTGGAACGCGTCCAGGTGCATGCCGTAGGCGTCGGCGACCACCGCCTTGATGACATCACCGTGGGTGCAGGCCACCCATAGGGCGTCGCCGCCGTGCTCGGCAGCCAGCCGTCGATCGTGCTCCCGGACGGCGGCCACGGCGCGCGCCTGCACCTGCGCCAGCCCCTCGCCACCGGGAAACACCGCCGCACTCGGGTGGGCCTGCACGACCCGCCACAGCGGCTCGGCGGCCAGCTCGGCGATCTTGCGGCCGGTCCAGTCCCCGTAGTCCACTTCGGCGAGCCGGTCTTCGATGAGCGGCTCGAGGCACAGCGCTTCGGCGAGCGGTTCGACGGTGCGCCGGCAGCGCAGCAGTGGCGAACTGATCAGCCCGCGGATGGGCAGGTCGCCGATCCTGTCGATCAGTCCGGCGGCCTGGTCGCGCCCCTTGTCGTCGAGATCGACACCCTCGGAGCGTCCGGCGAGGACGCCGGCGGTGTTCGAGGTGGAGCGGCCGTGGCGCAACAGGATGACCGTCATACCGCGGTATCCCACTGACACGTCGCCCAAAGCACGATCACGACCGTACCCGGTGCGGGTGCGGGTTCTTGACTAGCGCGAGACCGGCACCGCGTGCGCCACCGAGTCACGGACGGCGGCGATGAGGCTGCGCTCGTCGGAGACGTCGATGTCGACCAGGCTGCGGATCGCCCTCGCGACCACCTCATCCGCCTGGGGAACGGGCCCGGCAAGGCGCGGCCGGTAAATTTCGACGACGAGCGATCGGTGCTCGATGTGGAACGCAAAACTGCGCCCATCACCGACTTGTCCATATCCGCTGGCGAAAATGCCTGTCGACAAATCTTCGACAGCAAACTCTTTCTCCGCGATATGCCGGTCAACGGTGACGGCCATGGCCCGACCATACCCCGCCCGCGAGACTTGATGTAGGCGACATGGCCATATTGGATGCGAAGGCGTTCCTTAATGTCCCCAGTCCACCGTTGTTACGCGAGGGAAAATAATTGCTGTCAACGCACGTGCGTCGCCGAGCGGCAGCTCGCCGAGGTTTGCTTGGCGTCGCGCTTTTGCTGGGCGCCGCCGCGGGATGTTCGTCGAATACATTCAAATCGGCTCCGCCCACCATCGAGCCGGCCGCGCCGGCCGTGTCGCCGCCGGTGTCGCAGAACCCGGCCGGCGTGGTCCGCGCGCTGGTCGCCCACGCCACGGCCGCAGCGCCTGGCGGGCTTGGCCGTCGGCGCCGATCGTCGTCACCGAGGTTTGCCCCCGGTCCAGGACCGCCGTCGTATTCCCTTGCGCGGCAAGCGCGTCGACGCGGGCGAAGATCTTGGTCCGGCTGCCGACGGTCGCGGTGTCGACGCTGCCCGGTGTCGGGGAGGCAAGGGTATAGACAGCCCCGTCGGCGCTGCCCAACACCAGTTTGCCATCGGCGCGCTGGGCGACCGCGGTGAAGTCGGCCTGCCCGGCGTCGGTGACGTTCACCTGCCTTGTACGGCCGGTGGTCAGGTCGACCACGACATAGCCGCCCCGGGCGGCCAGGAAGAGCGTGCCGTGGCCGTCGTCGGTCAGCGAGGTCGCCGGCCCCGGCAGGTCGATGACGCGCGGTGCGGCCTGCGGGTCACCGAAGACCGTGACGGTGGCAGGACCCGGCGGGGCGGCGGCGGGCGCCAGCACCGCCAGCTGCTGGGCGCCACCGTCGAACACCGCGGCCGTGGCGTGGGCGACCAGCGCGCGGACCACGCCGGCCGGGTTCTGCGACACCGGCGGCGACACGGCCGGCGCGGCCGGCTCGATGGTGGGCGGAGCCGATTTGAATGTAT
>NZ_LZKH01000130.1:0-23103 GCF_001672745.1 Mycobacterium sp. E1386 | reverse complement strand
CCGCTTCACCGACACCGACCGGCCCGCCGGTGGCGGTGTAGCCGTAGTAGCAGTGGGTGGTCATCACGACCACCGCAGCCGGGAGCACCTGTGCGAACGACCAGCCCACGTCGTCGAGGCGCAGGAATGTATGGAAGTAGTGGTTGTAGGTGCCGGTGGACTGCCCGTAGAAAAGCACGGTGGTGACCTGTGCCGAGAGGAAGGACAAGGTGATCGCCAGCCCGTAGAGCGGGATGATGACGACGAGACCCGCCACCACCCGGGTGGAGGCCAGATAGGCGACCGATCGGATGCTCATCACTTCGAGCGCGTCGATCTCCTCGCTGATACGCATGGCGCCCAGTTCGGCGGTGGCGCCGGCACCGACCGTGGCGGCAAGTGCTTGACCGGCGGCGACCGGCGCGACAAATCGCACATTGACCAGTGCGGCCAAAAAGCCGGTGAAGGCGTCGGCACCGACGTTGCCCAGCGTCGCAAAGCCTTGGATGGCGACCAGTGAGCCCGCGGACAGGGTGATGAGGCCGATGATGGTGGCGGTGCCACCGACCACGGCCATCGCGCCGGTGCCCATCCCCATCTGGGCAATCATGCGCAGCAGCTCTCTGCGGTAGTGGCGTAGGGCGAAGGGGATCTGCCCGACTGCGGCCATCGCGAACCAGACCATCTGCCCGACTTCGACCATTAGCCGGGCCGGGGCGTCACCGTATTCACGGAGGGCAGTGGCTGCCCGCGGGAAGCGGATGCGCAGCGAGGGGGTCGCGGTAGCCGTTGCCATGTCAGCGGCCTGTCCCGAACCGGACACCGATCGTGGTCAGTGCCGCGTTGACGGCGAAAAGCGCGATGAAGCACAGCACCACCGTCTCGTTGACGGCAGTGCCCAGGCCCTTGGATCCGCCGCGCACGATCAGCCCGCGATAACAGCCGACCAGGCCGGCGATCAGCCCGAACGTCGCGGCCTTGATAATCGCGATCACCACCTCGGGCAGGCCGGTAAGCGCTGTCAGCGTGGACACGTAGCCACCGCTCGAGACGTTCTGCACGTACACGCTGAACACATAGGCGCCCGCTAGCCCGACGGCGACCACGAGGCCGTTGAGCAGCACCGCGACGATTGTCGAGGCGACGACGCGGGGGACCACCAGCCGGTGGATCGGGTCGATGCCGAGCACTTCAAGGGCATCGATCTCCTCGCGGATCGTGCGCGCACCGAGGTCGGCGCAGATCGCGGTGCCGCCCGCACCGGCGACGACCATCACCGTCACGATCGGGCCGAGCTGGGTGACCGCGGCGATCCCGGCACCAGCACCAGAGGTGTCCGCGGCGCCGAACTCGCCCAGTAGGACATTGAAAGTGAAGATGAGCAGCACGGTTTCCGGGATGGACAGCGCGATAGCGGGCAGCAGCGATACCCGCATGAGGAACCAGCCGGCCACGATGAACTCACGCCATTGGAAAGGCCGTGCGAGGGCTTTGCCGGTGAGCGCGCACATGCGGAAGAACCCGCCGGCCACTTCCGCCCCCGCCCGGAGGTGGTTTCCGAATTTGCCGACGGCCACAGTCAAGGTAGTCATCGGGGCGAGGCCTGACGTGGCGCATGAGCTTGCGCTGTTGATCGCCCGAGGGAACGGATCTGGGTCGGCGTGTGGTAGCCGACCGGACTACCGAATCGCATCGTCTGCTCAAGCGGGTCATGCAGTCTCGTGAGCCCGACATGGCGTTGGCGGTCGCGATCACGATCCGCAGGCTTGCCGCCATACCGCCAGTGCTGCGAAAAGCGATTCGTTAGAGCGCATTTCGGGAATCCGCCGAAAGACGCCGATATCCGACGGCATCGCCTCGACTCCGGGCACGACGGTGCGAGGTGCGACCCGCCGCATAGCTCGTCACCGGGCTCCAGCCACGGGCCGGTCACTTGCGCCCCTTGACCGGCGTCCTCCGCCCCGCTCCGACTCCCCGTCGGTTGTGCCACGCAGCCACTATGGCATTCGACTGTACGGACAGTCAATAACGACGCGGGCGCGGAATGAACGGCGGATGGCCGCGCCGGAGTCTTTGGGCTGCTCCACTATCGCGACCCTTTGGCGACTTGGCCCTTGCGCTACCCTCGGCGCGTCACGAGAGGCACGTCCATCCCGTTTTGGTCGGCGAACAAATCGACTGTACGTAGATGCGCGACTAGGGGGAATCGACTACGGGTCAATTACCCGCTCCTGCAGTGCATTTCGCTGCCGACTGCGCGGCCTGTCATCCCGTTGCGGCGGTGAGGGATTCGGCACGGCCGAGACGACGTCCGCGGAAGGGTCGCCCACTTGCTCAGCGCCAGGTGGTCGAGCAGCAGCCCGCCGAGCGAGCCGCCACATGGGTACTGCCGCGTCGCCGGTTGTCACTCAACCGCTCTACCTTGCGCTGGCGTGCCACCTTCGCGTTGCCGGCGAGCATCCGTGGGGCTTCGGACGTGTAAATGGTTGCGGCTATGCGCTTGTACGCCGCCGACCGGTGGTCCCATGGCGGCCGCAGGACCTCGAGCCGGCGAGCCGGAGGAAATTCCCCGAGTTCCCACCACATGATCTTTGGTCCAGAAGTGATCAACGATGGTGTCCCCGGACACCCCAAGCTCCTCGGCGATATCGCCGAGATTTGTTCTGTCATAGGCACGTTCAGCGACCTAGCGCACGAACGCTTCAAGGATCTTACGATTACCGGGCACGCGGTGTGGCGTCAGCCCTCGGCATAACTAACCGTACGAGCGGTCAATTGTCACTCGTCCCGCGCATCCTCCCCGGTTGCGCCGCGACCGGTCGGCTGGTCCGGCGCGGGGTATTGACGGCGTTGCCGGCTCTGGCGGCGACGGCATCAGCCGCCGTAGCGCCTGCTCGCGAAGAACGGCACCGTGCCGTACGTCAAAATGGCCTGCGCCCAGTGCTCTCATCCGGTGCGGTTACGACAAACATATTCGAGCCGGGTGCTGACTTGATCTCACCGGCTGCGTACATGGTCATGAGGTCTCTGCCATCGCTGTCGGCAACGCAGACATAGGTGTCCGTCTCCGCGTCATAGTCGAAGCTGTCCCAAGCCAATACGAACGCCAAGCAGTTGCCGTCGCGGTCGGCGATCACCAGCTTGTGCACGCCTGACTCTTTTAATAGCTCGGCATCCCGCACGCGCTGCTGAGGGGCTCCGTTGGTGTGAAGCGTTAGGCTGTCTAACATCTGTACTCCCTTGGCGAGGTTCTCTCCTCCGATCCGAACGCTCGAATGCTCCGGACCAAGGCCAGTGTCTCTCCGAATGCCGCCCCCGACCAGGGCATTACGACCCATCCTCAATGGCTCGTGAGTCGCCCGACAAAGAGGGCGAAATTCGAAGGCCTGCAGGATTCGCCAACGATTCGCATCCACGCGCAAACCGTTCGCAACTGCTGCCCGATCGATCACGACCGTGGTGGTAGCAGGTGGCCTCACGAGCGCATTGGCGTGGAGGCGAGTGAAAGCCAATCGTGCTTGGCCCCGCCGGAGCCACCCCGCCCTTCAACCTCCCAACCCCTTGGTTGACAATCGATCCAAGACCCACTTCGTCTGAAGTCCACACGTCACGTCAAAGGAGACACGAGCATGGCTGAAGCCGTCATCGTCGAGGCAGTGCGCTCACCGATCGGGAAGCGCAACGGCGGGTTGTCCGGGGTGCACCCCGCGGACCTGTCAGCGCAGGTGCTCAACGGATTGGTGGAGCGGGCGGGCGTCGACCCCGGGATCGTCGACGACGTCATCTGGGGCTGCGTCATGCAGGCGGGCGAGCAGGCCCTCGACATCGGCCGCACTGCCCTGCTGGCCGCCGGGTGGCCGGAGACCGTCCCGGGCGTGACCGTCGACCGCCAGTGCGGCTCGAGCCAGCAGTCCATCCACTTCGCGGCGGCCGGCGTGGTGGCCGGGCACTACGACGTCGTGGTGGCCGGGGGCGTGGAGTCGATGTCGCGCACGCCGATGGGCTCGTCGCTGGCCAACGGTGGGCGGCCCTACCCCAAGGCATTCCTGGACCGCTACGAAGGGCAGATTCCCAACCAGGGCCTCGGCGCGGAGATGATCGCCGAGCAATGGGGCCTGGACCGCACCGCGCTCGACGAGTTCTCTCTGGGCTCGCACGAAAAGGCCGCGGCCGCACAGGATTCCGGTGCCTACGACGACCAGATCGTGGGAATCAAGGACCAGGACGGCAACGTGGTCCTCAAGGACGAAGGCATCCGCCGGGGCACCCCGATGGAGAAGATGGCGTCGCTGAAGCCGGCGTTCAAGGAAGACGGCGTCATCCACGCCGGCAACTCGTCGCAGATCTCCGACGGCGCGGCCGCCCTGCTGTTCATGTCCGCCGAGAAGGCCAAGGAGCTCGGCCTCAAGCCGATCGCCAAGGTGCACACCGCGACGCTGGCTGGGGCCGACCCGGTGATCATGCTGACCGCGCCCATCCCGGCCACCCAGAAGGTGCTCAAGAAGTCGGGACTCTCCATCGGCGACATCGGGGCTTACGAGGTCAACGAGGCGTTCGCACCCGTTCCGCTGGCGTGGCTGAAAGACATTGGCGCCGACGAGAAGAAGCTCAACCCGAATGGCGGCGCGATCGCGCTCGGCCACCCACTCGGCGGCTCCGGGGCGCGGCTGATGACCACGCTGCTGTACCACATGCGGGACAAGGGAATTCGCTACGGCCTGCAGACGATGTGCGAAGGTGGTGGCCAGGCCAACGCCACCATCGTGGAGCTGTTGTGACGGACGCCGCCACCGATCAGCCGGCGGTGCTGGTCGAACGACGCGGCAACGTCATGGTGATCACCATCAACCGGCCCGAGGCACGCAACGCGGTCAACGGCGCCGTCAGCATCGGCGTCGGGGACGCGCTCGACGCGGCGCAACACGACCCTGACGTACGGGCCGTGGTGATCACCGGCGCCGGCGACAAGTCGTTTTGCGCCGGCGCCGACCTCAAGGCGATCTCGCGCCGGGAGAACCTGTATCACCCCGAGCACGGCGAGTGGGGCTTCGCGGGTTACGTGCACCACTTCATCGACAAGCCCACCATCGCGGCGGTCAACGGCACCGCCCTGGGTGGGGGTACCGAGCTGGCCCTGGCCAGTGACCTGGTGGTGGCGGACGAGCGGGCCAAGTTCGGCCTGCCCGAGGTCAAACGCGGGCTGATTGCGGCCGCGGGTGGCGTGTTCCGGATCGTGCAGCAGCTGCCGCGCAAGGTGGGGATGGAGCTGCTGCTGACCGGTGAGCCGATCACCGCCTCCGACGCCTTCGAATGGGGCCTGATCAACCAGGTGGTCGAGGAGGGCACGGTGCTGGAAGCCGCACTGGCCCTGGCCGCCCGGGTGACCGTCAACGCACCACTGTCCGTGCAGGCCAGCAAGCGCATCGCCTACGGCGTCGACGACGGGGTCGTCACCGACGAGGAAGCGGGATGGCAGCGCACCATGAAAGAGATGGGCACTCTGCTGCGCTCCGAAGACGCCAAGGAGGGGCCGCTCGCTTTCGCCGAGAAGCGGGAGCCGGTCTGGAAGGCGCGCTAGCCCGGTGACGCTGCGCTAGGTCGCCAGGACGTTCACCCCGCGCTGGAACGCGGCGGGCAGCAGCGTGCATGCCGGCACGATGGCACGGCGCGCGAGCGGTGGGGTGCTGGCCAACACCAGGCCACGGGTAAGTAACCGGTAGTTGCGGGTAATCCGTTGCCACGCAAGCTCATACGACGACGGACTCTCGTCGGCGATCGCGGCGACCGCCGCGGCCGCTTGCTTGACTGCCAGGCTGATGCCTTCGCCGGTCAGTGCGTCTTCGTACCCCGCCGCGTCGCCCACGAGCAGCACCCGCCCCGCGACCCGGCGGGAGACCACCTGCCGCAACGGCCCGCACCCGCGCGCCTCGCCGCGGCCGGCACCGTCTAATTGCCCGGCCAGCCTTGGGAACCAGGCGAGGTCGGGTCGACCCGGCGACAAGATCGCCACGCCAACGAGGTCCGGTTCGACCGGGGTGACGTATGCCTCGCCCCAGCGCGACCAGTGCACCTCGACGAATTCGGACCACGCCGGCACCCGGTAATGCCAACGGACGCCGTAGCGCCGCGGCGTCCCCGCCGTCGCCGTGATTCCGACGGATCGCCTGACCTGAGAATGAAGTCCGTCGGCCGCCACTAACCATTTCGCACGCACGCCGGCGGCCGTCACCCCGTGCGCGTCCTGCTGCACGGTGGTCACCCGCGTCCGAAGCCATTCGGTGTCTTGCTCTTTCGCGCGCGCGGCCATTGCCGCGTGCAACGTCGTGCGCCGCACCCCCCGGCCCGGCCCGTTGCGAAACCGGGCCTGCGCCCGGCGGTGTTCGCTGACGTAAGCGATGCCGTGAAAGGGCATGCCGACCGGGTCGACCCCGAGCGCCGTCAGCTCGGCAAGCCCGCCTGGCATGAGGCCCTCACCGCACGCCTTGTCGATGGGGCCCTCGCGCGGGTCGGCGACGATCACCGAAAGTCCTTGGCGGCGTGCGTGTAACGCCGTGGCCAGGCCGCCCGGGCCGCCGCCGACGATCAACAGGTCGGTGTCGTAGTCGGTCATGTATAACCCAGCGCCGAGTTCTCGACCTGCAGCCGCACCCTCAGCAGCGCCGCGTTCGCCAGGGTGAAGATGCCCGCGGTCAGCCACGCCGTGTGCACCAACGGCAGCGCCAACCCCTCAGCCACCACTGCAACATAGTTCGGATGGTGCAGCCACCGGTAGGGACCCTGACGCACCAGCGCGGCCTGCGGCAGCACGATCACCCTGGTGTTCCATCGCCGCCCCAGCGTGGCGATGCACCACCAGCGCAGGCCCTGGCTGAGCGCCACCACCGTCAGCATCGGCCAGCCCAGCCAGGTGATGAACGGCCGGTGCAGTGCCCACGGTTCGAGAACGCAGCCGACCAGCAACCCGGTGTGGATGAGCACCATCACCGGATAGTGTGATCGGCCAAATTCCTTGGCGCCCTGGGCAAACGACCACTGCGCGTTGCGCTTGGACACGACCAGCTCCACGACGCGTTCGATCCCGACCGCGAGGACCAGCAGGTAATACATGTCTCCACTATCCGTTGACGAGGACTGCTTGTACCGGGTCCACGGTGCCGCCGCCGCGCCGGTTCACCCGCCGCGAGCGTAACCACCCGGCGAAAATCCGGGCCGGGAATCCCGGTGGTGTCACGTACGCGCCACCGGCCGAGCTCCGCCCGCTAGGTTGGACAGTATGCGGATCCTCGTCACCGGTGCCACCGGCTATGTCGGATCGCGGCTGGTCACGGCGCTGCTGGCGGACCGGCACCACGTCGTGGCCGCCACCCGGAACCCCGAGCGCCTAAGACGGTTCGGCTGGGTCGACGACGTCACGCCGGTGGCCTTCGACGCCGCGGATCCCGCGTCGACCCGGGCGGCTTTCGCGAGCTCCGGCCCCATTGACGTGGTCTATTACCTGGTGCACGCCATCGGCCAGCCCGGCTTCCGCGACGCCGACAAGGCCTCCGCCGCCAATGTGGCCGCGGCGGCCAGGGATGCCGGGGTGCCACGCATCGTCTACCTGGGCGGATTCGTGCCCGCCGACGAGATCTTGTCCGAGCACCTGACCAGCCGGGCCGAGGTGGCCGAGGCCCTGGCGGTCCCGGACGGCCCGGAGCTGGTGTGGCTGGGCGCGGCGATGATCGTCGGCGCCGGCTCGACCTCGTTCGAAATGATGCGTTACGTCGGAGACCGCTTTCCGCTCATGCCCATCCCGAGTTGGATGGACAACCCGATCGACCCGATCTCCATCCGTGATGTCCTGTATTACCTCGTCGCTGCGGCCGACGCCGAGCGGTTGCCGGCCGGCGCGTACGATATCTCCGGCCCGGACACGACGTCCTACCGGGAGCTGCTCAAGACGTATGCGCGAATCTCCGGCAGGTGGCACGCCGGGCTTCCTGTCGGCCGGGTCGACACCGGGCTGGCATCGCTGATCACCGGCGTCGCGCTCCCGGTGCCGCCGGGGCTGGCCGGCGACCTGGTCGAATCGCTGGACCATCCGATGGTGGCGTCCCACAGCGACCTACGCGACCGGGTGGCCGACCCGCCCGGTGGGTTGCTCGGCGTCAAAGACGCCATTGCCTTAGCCTTGGCCGATCAGTCGAATCGCCCGCGGCCGGTGAACGCTCTGGCCGATCCCCATCATCTGGCCGACACCGATCCCGTGTGGGCCGGCGGCGACGCGCGGCGCATCCGCCACGTCGCAGGCCGACTCACCCCGCCCGTCGTGCGCCCGGCCCTCCGCCTGGTCAACAGCGTCCCCGGGCCCGTTGCGGGCGCGCTGCGAACCGGCATCGACATCCTGACCTCGCTGACCCCGAAGGTGCGTCTCGCATGAGCCAGTCAACCGCCCCGTCCAACACCGGCACGCTGTCCGAGTGGCGCCGGGCGCTCACCAAAGTCGCTGTGCCGCACCATGAGTCGCCTGCCGTCGTGCGGCGTCGCCGGATCATCGTGGCCGTCACGGTGGTCATCGGTGCCGTGGTGCTCGGGTTTTCGTTGCGGCGCCACCCGGGGGATTCGAGCTTCTACTGGCTGACTTTGGCGCTGGCGGGGGTGTGGGTCGCCGGCGGGTTCGCGTCGGGCCCGTTGCATCTGGGCGGCATCTGTTGGCGCGGCCGCAACCAGAGGCCGGTCATCACCGGGACGGCGATCGGTCTGCTGCTCGGCGGGGTCTTCGTGATCGGCGGGCTGATAGCCCGGGAGATCACGCCCGTGGCGGAGCTGATCACCAGGGTGCTGGAATACGCCCACCACGGGTGGTATCCGGTGATCGTGGCGATCACGCTCGTCAACGGCGTCGCCGAGGAAGTGTTCTTTCGCGGCGCGCTCTACACGGCCCTGGGCCGGTATCACCCCGTCCTGATTTCGACCATCCTCTACACGATCGCGACGCTGGCCAGTGGCAACCCCATGCTCGGCTTCGCCGCCATCATCCTGGGGACGGTGTGTGCATTCGAGCGCCGGGCGACCGGCGGTGTTTTGGCGCCGGTGCTCACCCACTTGGTGTGGGGGCTGATCATGGTGCTCGTGCTGCCGCCGATGTTCGGGGTATGAGCTAACCGGTCGTCGAACTCGCGACGTCGCGCGCCAGGGCGCGCATCGCGGCGGCCTGCCGCGGCCGCGCGAGTAACCAGTACGCCCGTCCGGGGATGCCGCTGGGGAGGAAGATCGACCGCTGCGTGAGCTGGCTGCCGCCTTCCTTGCGGGGCGCGACGGTGATTTCCAGCCATTGCTGCCCGAGCTTGTGCCTTCGCGCTCGCAGCCGCATCCCGGAGCCGGGTTCGGCCTCTTGCACCGTCCAGCGGCCGCCGCGCGCGGCTCTGCCCACGGCGTTTTCCAGAGCCCTCCACACGTCCTCGGGCCCGGCCTCGATCGCGGCAATCTGAACCTCGGTGTAGACGATCTCGCCGGCCCACTCGGGGTCGCTGGGCAGCAGGTTGGCCGGCTCGGTCCGCAACGACGACCAGGTGGCGTCGGGCAGCCCGCGCTGAGCCCGATTGAGCGCGAGTTCGACGGCCCGGCGGTAGGCGGTCAGGCCGCCGGGCGGCGGAGTGATGATGCTGTCGATGTCGTGGTTGCGCATGACCGCGTCGCATTCCAGCGATTCGATCAGCGGCCGCGCCAAGCCCGGGGGAATCGGCGTCACCGTGCCCACCCAGAGGCTGGCGATCGTCGGTGTCAGGAACGGCAGCACGATCAGGTATCGCTTGCCCAGCCCGGCCACGTCGGCGTAAACGCGCATCATGTCGCCGTACTCCAGGACGTCGGGCCCACCGATGTCCCACGTCCGCGATGACGGCACCGGCGCCGTCGCCGCCGCGACCAGGTAGTACAGCACGTCGCTCACCGCGATCGGCTGGATCTTGTTGTGCACCCACTTCGGAGTGGTCATCACCGGCAACCGGTCGGTGAGGTGGCGGATCATCTCGAAGGATGCCGAGCCGGAACCGACGACGACCCCGGCCTGCAGCACGACGGCCTCGACGCCTGACTCGATGAGGGCCTCGCCCACGGCCTTGCGGGATTCCAGGTGCGGTGACAGCTTGCGGCCTTCGGGATGCAGCCCGCTGAGATACACCACCCGGCGAACCCCGGTGCGGCGCGCCGCGGTCACGACGTTGCGGACCGCGCGCGTCTCCTCGTCGGCGAAATTCTCCGACGTGCCCATCGAGTGGACCAGGTAGTAGACGACGTCGATCCCGTCGAACGCGGCGACCAGCGAATCGACGTCGCCCAGGTCGCCGCGTGCGACCTCCGCCTGTTGTCGCCACGGAACGTCCGCCAGCTTCGCCGGGTTGCGCGCCAAGGCGCGCACCTGATGGCCCTCGTCGAGCAGTCGCGGCACCAACCGGCCGCCGATGTAGCCGGTCGCTCCGGTCACCAGGCAGCGCATCGGTTCAACCATCGGTTCTCCGTTCCTCGAGAGGGGAGGCTGACGCGACAGGATTGCCGGAACGATGCGGGACTAAAAGCCCTCGGCCGAACGAATTCAGCGGTCGGTGAAGTCCGGCGTGCGGCGCTGCTGGAAAGCGGTTGCGCCCTCGACGAAGTCGTGCGATCGCAGCAGCACGGCCTGCCCCTCGTACTCGCGCTGCAAAGCCGGATCCAACTGGGGGAGCGTGGCCGCGTTGATGGCGAGCTTGGTCTTGCCGAACGCCGCGACCGGTCCCGCCAGCAACCTGGCGATCACCTTGTCCACCTCGGCCTCGAATTCGTCGGCCGGGTAGACCGCGCTGACCAGTCCCCAGGACAGCGCGTCGGCGGCGGGCAGCCGTTCGGGCAGCAGCGCCATGTGCATCGCCCGGATGCGGCCGACTGCCGCGGCGATCAGTGCGGACGCACCGCCGTCGGGCATCAGGCCGATCTTGGTGAACGCGAGCATGAAAAAGGCGCTCTCCGACGCCAATACGATGTCGCAAGCCAGCGCCAGGGAAACACCGACGCCGGCCGCGGGGCCCTGGACCACCGCGACCACCGGGTGCGGCACCGCGGCGATCGCCCGGATCAGGCGGTTGATCTCCACGACGATCTCGTCCGGCGGGACCCCAGTGCTGGACACGTCGTCGGCGCTGATGCCCGCGCCGGAACAGAAGCCCCGGCCCGCACCGCCGAGGCGCACCACCTTGACCTCCGGGTCGGTGGCCGCGCGCTCCATCGCGTCGGCGATGCCGGTAATCACCGGCAGGGTCAGCGAATTGAGGCTGTCGGCCCGGTCGATGGTCACCGACAGCACGCCGTCGGACGACGTGACGGAAAGGCCTGCGACGGGGGTCAGGGTGTCGATCGCGGATTGCGCCATGGGCTCACCCTAAGTGACCGGGCTGCGCGCCGGTCCGGGGCGGCTGCGAAGATGCCAACTACAACGGGCGTCAGAGCAGACGAAAGGTCGGTAGATCGTGGCTGGACCGCTGAAGGGACTTCGGGTCGTCGAGTTGGCCGGCATCGGGCCGGGTCCGCACGCGGCGATGATCTTGGGGGATCTGGGTGCCGACGTGGTGCGCATCGATCGGCCATCGACTGGCCCGGGTGGTGTCGCCAAGGACGCCATGCTGCGCAACCGGCGTGTGGTGACCGTCGACCTCAAGTCCGACGAGGGACGTGCCGTCGTGCTCAAGCTCGTCGCCAAAGCCGACGTGTTGATCGAGGGCTTCCGCCCCGGCGTCACAGAGCGGCTCGGCCTCGGGCCCGAACAGTGCGCCGAGGTGAACGAGCGGCTGATCTACGCCAGGATGACCGGCTGGGGACAATCCGGCCCGCGCAGTCAGCAGGCGGGCCACGACATCAACTACATCTCCCTCAACGGGATCCTGCACGCCATCGGCCGGGCGAACGAGCGGCCGGTGCCGCCACTGAACCTGGTCGGCGACTTCGGCGGCGGCTCGATGTTCTTGTTGGTCGGCATCCTGTCCGCCCTGTGGGAGCGGCAGAACTCCGGCAAGGGTCAGGTGATCGATGCCGCGATGGTCGACGGCTCCAGCGTGTTGATCCAGATGATGTGGGCGATGCGGGGACTGGGCATGTGGTCGGACGTGCGCGGGACCAACATGCTCGACGGCGGCGCGCCCTACTACGACACCTACGAGTGCGCCGACGGGCGTTACGTCGCAGTGGGCGCCATCGAGCCGCAGTTCTACGCGGCCATGCTGTCCGGGCTGGGCCTGGACGCCGCCAACTTGCCGCCGCAGAACGACGTGAGCCGCTGGCCCGAGCTGCGCGCGGCGCTGACGGCGGCCTTCGCCGCCCACGACCGTGACCACTGGGCGAAGGTGTTCGCCGATTCCGACGCGTGCGTGACCCCGGTGCTGGCGTTCGGCGAGGTGGACAGCGAGCCGCACATCACCGAGCGGAACACCTTCTACGAGGTGGACGGCGGCCTGCAGCCGTTGCCTGCCCCGCGGTTCTCCCGCACCACGCCCGACGTGCCTCGGCCTCCGGCCGCCCCCCTGGCCGACGTCGAAGCTGTGCTGAACGACTGGGTATAGTCGCCAACCAACTGGTTGGCTGGACTCAAGGAAGGACTCGCATGGAAATCAAGGACGCCGTAGCCGTCGTCACCGGGGGCGCCTCGGGCCTCGGCTTGGCCACCACCAAGCGGCTGCTGGACGCCGGGGCGCAGGTGGTGGTGATCGACCTACGGGGCGAAGAGGCCGTCCAAGAGCTCGGCGAGCGCGCCCGCTTCGTGCAGGCCGACGTCACGGACGAGGCGGCCGTCAGCAAGGCGCTGGACACCGCCGAATCGCTGGGCCCGGTGCGCATCAACGTCAATTGCGCCGGCATCGGCAACGCCATCAAGACGCTGTCCAAGGACGGCCCGTTTCCGCTGGACGCGTTCAAGAAGGTGGTCGGGGTCAACCTGATCGGGACGTTCAACGTGCTGCGGCTGGCCGCCGAGCGCATCGCCAAGACCGAACCGGTCGGTGAGGAGCGCGGCGTCATCATCAACACCGCGTCGGTCGCCGCGTTCGAAGGCCAGATCGGCCAGGCCGCTTACTCGGCGTCCAAGGGCGGCGTGGTCGGCATGACGCTGCCGATCGCGCGCGACCTGTCGCGCGAGCTCATCCGCGTGGTAACCATCGCGCCGGGATTGTTCAAGACCCCGCTGCTGGGCTCGCTGCCCGAGGAGGCGCAGAAGTCGCTGGGCAAGCAGGTTCCACACCCGGCCCGGCTGGGGGACCCCGACGAGTACGGCGCGCTCGCGGTGCACATCATCGAAAACCCGATGCTCAACGGCGAAGTCATCCGCCTGGACGGCGCCATCCGCATGGCTCCTCGCTGAGGCCGCCAAACACGAAAGCCCCCCGCGTTGAGCGGGGGGCTTTCGTAACGGAGCAAGAACTTATCGGCGGAACCATCGACTGACGGCGGGTTCGGCCATTAACAGGCGGGCGAGCATGCTCATAGTCGGACCTCAGCTCGCCGCTTGCAGTTCGTCGAACTGCTCCGAGGTCTCGCCTTCCACCAGGACGTCGCCGTGGTAGAGGGCTTCGAAGTCAACCTTGATGACGTCGGCACTTGTGTCGTCGATCCACATGACACTGAGCGTATGGGCCACCATTAAGGAATCTTTGAGTCACGATTCGGAAAACCGTGGCAATTTACCGCTCGGTAGGTTGTACGCGGCCCACCGCGGCGTTTAGCCCCGTGACCTGCTTAGTTGCCACACATTTTTCTGGCCGGACTCTTACTGTCGCCGCGGTTTAAAACGCCGCATTGAACCGTGCGGCCGCCGCCGTCCGTGCTTAAAGAGGAACTGTTTGACGCGTGAAAATTAGCGTTTGTTAAGTTGCGCGGGTACGCCAGCGGCCAGGGCGATCAGCACCGGCGGCGGAAGGGCTCGACATGCTGCAGGGGATCGCCCGGTTGGCCATCGCGGCGCCGCGCCGCATCATAGCAATAGGTGTCCTGGTCTTCATCGCCGCCGCGATCTTCGGCATCCCCGTCGCCAAGAGCCTGTCGCCCGGGGGCTTCCAGGATCCGCGCTCGGAGTCCGCCCACGCGATCCAGGTGCTGACCGACAAGTTCGGGCAGAGCGGTCAGCAAATGCTGATCCTGGTGACAGCGCCCGGGGGCACCAACAGCGAACAGGCCCGCACGGTGGGGACCGACCTGGTCAACGGGCTGCAGAAGTCACCGTTGGTCTACAACGTGTCGTCGCCGTGGACGGTCCCCCCGGAGGCGGCCGCCGACCTGATCAGCCGCGACGGCAAGTCGGGCCTGCTGGTCGTCAACCTCAAGGGCGGCGAGAACTACGCGCAGACCAACGCCCAGACCATCGCGGACCAGTTCATCCACGACCGTGACGGCGTGACCGTCAGCGCCGGCGGCGCGGCGATGCAGTACGCCCAGATCAACACCCAAAACCAGGCCGATCTGCTGGTGATGGAGATGATCGCGCTCCCGCTGAGCTTCCTGGTCCTCATCTGGGTGTTCGGCGGGCTGCTGGCGGCCGCGTTGCCGATGGCGTTGGGCGCGCTGGCCGTCGTCGGTTCGATGACGGTGTTGCGGCTGATCACGTTCAGCACCGAAGTGTCGATCTTCGCGCTCAACCTGAGCACCGCGTTGGGCCTGGCGCTGGCGATCGATTACACACTGCTGATCGTCAGTCGCTACCGCGACGAGCTGGCCGAGGGCAGCGACCGGGAAGAGGCGCTGATCCGGACCATGGCGACCTCCGGGCGCACGGTGCTGTTCTCCGCGGTCACCGTAGCGTTGTCCATGTCGGCGACCGTGGCGTTCCCGATGTACTTCCTCAAGTCGTTCGCCTACGCCGGTGTGGCCACCGTGGCCTTCGTCGCGACCGCCTCGATCGTGATAACGCCGGCCGCCATCGTTCTACTGGGCCACCGGCTGGACGCGCTGGACGTGCGCCGGCTGCTGCGCCGCGTCTTTCGGCGGCCCGAGCCGGTGCACAAACCCGTCGAGCAGCTGTTCTGGTACCGGTCGAGCAAGCTGGTGATGCGCCGCTGGGCGCCGATCGGCCTGACCGTCGTCGCATTGCTGCTCCTGCTCGGCCTGCCGTTCCTCGGCGTGAAATGGGGCTTCCCGGACGACCGGGTGCTGCCGCGTTCGACCTCGTCCCACCAGGTCGGTGACCGACTCCGCAACGATTTCGCCGACGACTCCGACACGTCCGTGCCGGTCGTCATTCCCGATGCGCGTGGCGTGAGTCCGGCGGACCTGGACCGATACGCCTCGGACTTGTCGCGAGTTCCCGACGTGTCGGACGTGTCGGCTCCGGGCGGGACGTTCGTCGGGGGGAACCGAACGGGACCACCCGCCGGGGCCACCGGGCTGGCCGACGGCAGCGCCTTCCTGACGGTCAGCAGCACGGCGCCGCTGTTCTCGCCGGCCAACGACGCCCAGCTCAAGCGGTTGCACGAGGTGCCCGGGCCGGCCGGCCGGGCCGTCGCGATGGGTGGTGTCGCCCAGGTCAACCGCGACAGCGTGGACGCGGTCACCGACCGGCTTCCGCTGGTGCTCGGGCTGATGGCCGCCATCACGTTCGCGCTGCTGTTCTTGCTCACCGGCAGCGTGGTACTGCCGGCGAAGGCGCTGGCCTGCAACATCCTCTCGCTGACCGCGGCCTTCGGTGCACTGGTGTGGATCTTCCAGGACGGGCATCTCGGCGCGCTCGGAACCACGCCGAGCGGGACGCTGGTCGCCAACATGCCGGTGCTGCTGTTCTGCATCGCCTTCGGGTTGTCGATGGACTATGAGGTGTTTCTGCTCTCGCGGATCCGCGAGTACTGGCTCGCGTCAGGGGCCGCTCGACCCGGACGGCCGACCCCGAAGGAGGCGCACGCCGCCAACGACGAGAGCGTCGCGCTCGGCGTCGCCCGGACCGGCCGGGTGATCACGGCGGCGGCCTTGGTGATGTCGATGTCGTTCGCGGCGCTGATCGCCGCTCACGTTTCGTTCATGCGGATGTTCGGCCTGGGGCTGACGCTTGCCGTGTTCGCCGACGCCACCCTGGTGCGGATGGTCGTGGTGCCGGCGTTCATGCATGTGATGGGCCGGTGGAATTGGTGGGCGCCCAGGCCGCTGGCCTGGCTGCACGATCGGTTCGGCATCAGCGAGGGAGGGGCCCACGGATACCTCGAGCCGGTCCTCGACGGCGGCCCGCTGGGGGAACCCGTGCCCAACATCGGCTGACGCCCCGATCGGTTCGTCGGCAAGACCCTATTGTGGGGCTCATTTGAGTCGGAAGGTTGACGTGTATGACAACGGCGGTCGACAACCCGTTCTTCGCGCGCATCTGGCCCGTCGTCGCCACCCATGAAACCGAGGTGATCCGGGCCCTTCGCCGGGAGAACCTTTCGGGGCTGTCGGGGCGGGTGCTGGAGGTCGGCGCGGGCATTGGGACGAACTTTCCGCACTACCCGGAGTCGGTCCACGAGGTGGTCGCGGTCGAGCCCGAGCCGCGGCTGGCCGCCCAGGCGCGTGCCGCGGCGGACGTGGTACCCGCCCGCGTCGTCGTGACGGGCGAGACGGCCGAAGGGTTCAGCGGCGGCGAGCCGTTCGACGCCGTGGTGTGCTCGCTGGTGTTGTGCTCCGTGCAGGATCCCGGCGGCGTGCTGCGACGCCTCTATTCGCTGCTGCGCCCGGGTGGAGAGCTGCGCTACCTCGAGCACGTGGCGAGCGCAGGAGCGCGGGGCCGTTTCCAGCGGATCGCCGACGCGACGCTGTGGCCCCGGTTGTTCGGCAACTGCCACACCCACCGCGACACCGAGCGCTCGATCATCGACGCCGGATTCGAAGTCGACTTTTCCCGGCGCGAGTTCACGTTGCCGGCGTGGGCGCCGATGCCGGTTTCGGAAATCCTGCTGGGCCGCGCCCGCAGGCCGTAGATCCCGCGGCTACTTCAACAGCGCGGGCAGCCGCTGCAACAGCCCCGGCAATGCCTGGCCGGCCGTTTCGCGGATGCTGATCGTGGCGTGCCGCGACAGCGGCGTGACCTCGGGATTGACCTCGATGACGGCGGTGCCGCGGGACAGCGCCAGCTCGGCCAGCCCGGCCGCCGGATAGACGATCGCCGAGGTTCCGACGACCACCATCACGTCGGCGGCCTCGGTCGCCTCGACGGCGGACTGCCACGGCGCGTCGGGCAACGGTTCACCGAACCACACGATGTCGGGCCGGATCAGGCCGCCGCAGTGACAGACGGGCGGCTCTACTTCCAGCATCGGTTCGGGCATCGCGGGCAGCGCGCCCGTGTAGGGCATACCGCAACGGTCGCAACGGAATTCGAACAGGCTGCCATGCAGGTGATGAACCGGCATGCTGCCGGCGCGCTCGTGCAAGTCGTCGACGTTCTGGGTGATGACGCTGACCTCGGCGCCGTCTTGCCAGGCGGCGATCGCGCGGTGCCCGGCATTGGGCTGGACGTCGGCCACCAGATAGTGACGCCATAGGTACCAGCCCCACACCCGCTCGGGATTGTCGCGCCACCCTTGTGTGCTGGACAGCTCGTAGGGATCGAAGCGGGCCCACAACCCGTTCTTGTCGTCGCGGAAGGTCGGCACCCCGCTCTCCGCGGAGATCCCCGCGCCGCTCAGCACCGCTACTCGCATCCCACAAAGATAGCGGTGCTTGGGACATACTGAAGAGGTGGAGCTGCGGGATTTGCTGAAGGTCGACATGAAGGCGGGCAGGCCGCTGTTCGACCAGCTCAGGACCCAAGTCATCGACGGCGTTCGGGCCGGCGCGCTGCCGCCCGGGACCCGGCTCCCGACGGTGCGCGACCTGGCCGGCCAGCTGGGCGTCGCGGCCAACACCGTGGCCCGCGCCTATCGGGAACTCGAGTCCGCGGCGATCGTCGAAACCCGCGGACGCTTCGGCACTTTCATCTCCCGCTTCGACCCGACCGACGCCGCGATGGCGGCCGCCGCCAAGGAGTACGTCGAGGTGGCCCGGGCGCTGGGGCTGACGAAGTCCGACGCGATGCGCTACCTGACCAACGTGCCTGACGACTGAGCGTTGTAGTTCTAGCGCAACACCTTGGCCAGCGTGCGCAGGTTGCGCGTGGTCGTCGACGACTTGTAGCGCGGCTTGCCCATCGTCTTGCCGATCGTGCTGTCCAGGGTGCCGCCCTTGGGCACCTGCCAATAGATGACACCCGCGCCGGGGCCGATCCGCTCGTCCGATCCGGTCTCCTTGCCGAGGGCGGCGAGCTCGTCGAGCGCCGCCTTGTCGGCGACGAACGTGACGTAGGACTGGTAGCCGTCGACCTCGGGCTCGAACGGGTAGGCATCGACGATGGCGCGCACCGTCTCGAGGTCGTAGACCAGCACCCAGGCGTCGTAGCCGAAGTTCTCGCGTAGCGCGGCTTCGGCCTTCTTGCGCACGGACGCCGCACCGGCGGACGACTCCAGCAGGACGTTGCCGCTGGCCAGGATGGTTCGCACGTTGGTGAATCCGGCGTCGGTCAAAGCGCGCGCCACCTCGGCCATCTTGAGGTTGACGCCGCCGACGTTGACGCCACGCAGGAACGCCGCGTATTTGGTCACCTTCCGATTTCACCAGGGCCGCCCGCGCCGATGCGATCCGGGACCGGTTGCTGGACGCGCGACGTAGGCTTTCTTCCATGGGACGCCAAGTCTTCGACGACAAGCTGCTGGCCGTGATCAGTGGAAACTCTCTCGGAGTGCTGGCCACCATCAAGCGCGACGGGCGCCCGCAGTTGTCGAACGTGAGTTACCACTTCGACCCGCGCGACTTGGCGGTGCGGGTGTCGATCACCGAGCCGCGGGCCAAGACGCGCAACCTGCGCCGCGATCCGCGGGCGTCCATCCTCGTCGATGCGGACGACGGGTGGTCGTACGCGGTGGCGGAGGGCACGGCGATCCTGACGCCGCCTGCGGCCGCCCCCGGCGACGACACCGTCGAAGCGTTGATTGCCTTGTACCGCAACATCGCCGGCGAGCACCCGGATTGGGACGAGTTCCGCGAGGCGATGGTCACCGATCGGCGAGTGCTGCTGACCCTGCCGATCTCGCACGTGTACGGCATGCCGCCCGGAGTGCGGTAGCCGCCCGATTACGGGATTCCCGGCTAGGCTGCCGGTATGGCTGAATCGAAGTCTTCCGAGGCGCCGGAATCGGACGACGACAACAAGCGCAAGTTCCGGGAAGCCCTCGACCGCAAGATGGCCAAGTCCTCGGGCGGGTCCGACCACAAGAGTGCCGGCGGTAAGCAGACTCGCGCGCACGGCCCGGTGGAGAACCGCCGCGAATTCCGCCGCAAGAGCGGCTGACGGTCGCCCGTCGCCCGTTGCGCGCCAAGCACTTTGGCGGGTCAGCCGTCCGGCGGTGTGAAATGGCTGACCGAAGGGTCGGCCTGACCGGGCTCGCCGCGCAGACTGCCCCGGGTGCTGGGGTGTCCGAAGTTCACTTGGGACGGGTCGTTTTGGTAGGCCCAGTCCGCCACGATGGTGCGTTCACGGAACTTCCAGCGGCCGTCGTGCTTGGTGTAGGTGTCCAGGTACCGGCCCCCGATGATCACGTCTAGGTCGTGGTCGGGCCCGGCGAAGGTATGAAACACCAGGCAATAGATCTCACCGCGGGCCTGTTCGCCCTCGACCACGAAGTTCGTCGTGGTGATGTTGTGTTGGGAGACACGCACATACGGTTCCGCGGCCTGCAGTTGGGCGATGAATTGTTCGACGCCGCCCGAGGAGAACGAGCCGTGCGAGTCGGTCGCCTCGGGGTGGTACAGGCTGCGCAGGGCGTCGTAGTCGGCGCGGTCGACGGCCCGGCAGTAGGCGGTGACGAGCTGATGCAGTTCGTCGCGGTCCAGCATCAGCGCCACGCGGGCCTCGTCCACCACCACGTCACCCAACTCCCTGGTTGTTCGCCGGCCGTAAGCGCCTCTCTGATAGGTAGTCTCTCAACACATAGGTGACGGGTTTTAGGGTGTTCAGCGGAAAGGCTGGTCATTGACGGTGAAACTTTGGCTCGCTCAAGATCCTGAGGCCGACGCGCTGCTGGACGACGACCCGTTGGCCCTGCTCATCGGAATGGTGCTCGATCAGCAGGTGCCCTTCGAGACGGCGTTCTCGGGGCCCAAGAAGATCGCGGACCGGATGGGCAGCTTCGGTGCTCACGAGATCGCCGAGTACGACCCCGACAAGTTCGCCGCGCTGTGTTCGGAAAAGCCTGCGATACACCGCTTTCCGGGGTCGATGGCCAAACGCATCCAGACCCTGGCCCAGATCATCGTGGACCGTTACGACGGCGATGCCGCCGGCTTGTGGACCGCCGGGGACCCCGACGGCGAGGAGCTGCTGCGGCGAATCAAGGGGCTGCCCGGGTTCGGCGAAGTCAAGGCACAGATCTTCCTGGCTTTGCTGGGCAAGCAGTACGGCGTCACGGTCAAGGGCTGGCGTGAGGCGGCCGGGCAGTTCGGCAAGGCCGGCACGCACATCTCCGTCGCCGATATCGTCGACGCCCAATCGATGGGCAAAGTGCGTTCCTACAAGAAGCAGATGAAGGCCGCGGCCAAGGCGGCCAAGTAGTAGGTCACCAGAAGGGAAGGGCGGCAACGTGAAGACACACCTGACGTGTCCGTGCGGGGAAGCCATCGTCGGCAAGGACGAAGACGAGCTGGTCGAGCTGACCCAGGCTCATCTCGCCAGCGATCATCCGGGTCTCGAATACGATCGCGACGCCATCCTGTTCATGGCGTACTGACGATCCGACCAAACGCCGAGCGCGCGTGCCCGGATGGGGACACGCGCGCTCGGGGCGGGGAACAGTGCTGGCCCTACGGCACCACCGTGGAGCCGATCGTGGGCATGAACTGGCACTGCTTTTCCTTGGTGGTGACCTGCCCGAAAATGGTCGACATGATGCTGCCCGACCCGGTGTCGGCGATCGCGGTCAGCGTTGTCGGCCCGTCGCCGTTGATATCGGTGCGCGGCTTGAGCGCGACCGTCCCGGACTTGCCCGTGGTCAGGTTCACCCACGTGACGTTCAACGGCAGCTTCTGTACCTCGGCCGGCCCGGGGGTGCCGACGGCGGTGAACACATAGGCGGTCTGCCCGGGGCCCGGCCCGGGAGTCGGAATCTTCGCCGGGCCCGCCACCGACAGCGCGGTGGCGATCGCGCTGGTGCCGTCGGCCAGGCAGTTGGTGCCGATCGAGGGATACATGAAGTCCTGCGTGGGCGGAGCGTCCGGGCCGAACCCCGGAGCCGCCGCCGGCGCCGCGGCGGGTGCGGGAGCCGCGGCCGGTGGAGCCTCGGCCGGAGCGGGAGGCGCCGGCACGGGAGCCGCAACGGGTGCGACGGTGCCCGCGGCCGGCGCCGAAGCCGGCGGCGCGGTCACCGGTGGAGCCGCCACCGGGCCCGGGCCGGCGGCATGGGCCGGGTCGATGCCGGTCGGCAGGTGTGACTGGGCGCCCGGTTCGACGCCCGCGGCCGACGGGGCCGCGGCCGGTCCCGGGCCGGCGGCGTGGGCCGGGTCGATGCCGGTCGGCAGGTGTGACTGGGCGCCCGGTTCGACGCCCGCCGCGGGTACATGCGGCACCGGCGCGCCGTCCGGGAGGGCGGTGCCGGGTTCGGGGGAGCCCGGCTGGGACAGGAATTGATTCACCGACTGGGCGACATTCCGGGACTCGGTGGGCGCGCCCTGGTTGTGGCTGAAGGCCTGCGCTGCGGCCATGAGCAGCTGTGTCGCCTGCCCGGGGTTGGTAGCCGCCTGCTGAATGATCGGGCTCAGCTGCGATAACGCCGGCAGGCCCGGAAGTTCTTGAGTCGAGTTGGGTTGCGGTGTCGCCGGTTCGGCTGCCGCGCTCGGGCAGAACCCGAACGCGGCAGCCGATGCCGTCACGACAGCGGCCAATCCTTTGGACAGATTCCAAGTGGTTGCCACGGTGTGTCCTCCGGTCAGTAGGGGGTGGCTTTGCTGTCGGGGTTAACTAATCAGGGCAGGGCCGCGAGCAGCGGCGCTACCGGGTTGGCCCCGGTTGCCGGTGCGGCCGCGGGTGCGGCAGGCGCCGCCGGAGCCCCGGCCAGTGCCGGCAGGTCCTGCGGCAGGGTCATCTGCGCGGGCATGTTGACCGGCAGATTGGGCAGGAACGCCGGCATGTCGACCTTCGCCTGCGGAATCTGCGGGGCCGGCGGGGTGGCGGGGGCGGTCGGCGTCGACAGCCCCGGGATGGCCGGCAGTCCGGGGATGGACGACGTGGCCGGTGCGGCGGGCGCCGCGGGTGCCGTCTGTCCCAGGCCCGGGATCAACCCCTGCAGGCCCTGCGTGGCCGACGGGGCGGACGGCGCCGAGGGCGTAGCCGCCTGCGGCAGACCGGGAATCGAGGGGATGCTCGACGCGGGATTCGCCGGCGACGTCGCCGCGGCCGACGGAACTCCCGGGAAGGTGATGCCCGGAGCGGCCGGCGCGGACGGCGGGGTGGCGCCCAGGGCGGTAGCGAGGTTCTGCAGGATTTGGGGCGCGTTGGCCGCCGAACTGATCAGCTGCTGCGGAATGTTCGGAATCGGCGGAGCCGGCACGGGGTCGGCGTGGGCGATACCGCCCGTGAGTAGGGCTGCGGACGAACCGACGACGACGGCCGCTGCACGCATGTAAGTCCAGATGGTTGGCATGACTCTCCCTGGTTGTGGAAAACGGGTCCGCCGCCGAAGTTACGTTGATACTGATGGGACTCAAGTGACACGTGTGGCATTTATTTGATCGTTATTGATACGAGTGACGGCGGTGACCGAACGCCCGTCGACCAGGACCGTTGGCGGTGACGAGGGCAACCGGTGCCGCTCACGCCCCCCGGATCGCTAAAGTCGGGCGCATAGACACCACTTCGGCCACCCCGGCGGCACCCCCGCGCCGGCGATTCGCGAGTCTGCTTCGGGCGGCGGCACCCGCGCTGCTAGTCGCCAGTGTCGCCGCGCGGCTCGGCTGGACATATCTGTCGCCCCACGGTGCGAACTTCGTCGACCTGCACGTTTACCTCGGCGGTGCCGCCGCGCTCGACCATCCCGGCACGCTGTACAGCTACGTCTACGCCGATCAGACGCCGAACTTCCCGCTGCC
>NZ_LZKH01000129.1:0-4896 GCF_001672745.1 Mycobacterium sp. E1386 | reverse complement strand
ATCACCAGCAGATCCCCGTGCGCCTGCGGCAGCCGCAACGACGGGCCGCCACCCCGCCGGCGCATGGCGAAGGTACGGGTAGCGCCCAGGCTGATGATCGCCACCATGGTGTCCTCGGAGCTGCTGCGGCCGATGGTGTCGCCGTGCCAGGCGACGCTGTCGGAGCCGTCGCGGTAGCAGCACAACCCGACCGTGGTGAACGGCTCGCCCAGCTCGCCCGCGTAGATATCGTTGAGCCGGCGCCGCAGCCGGGCCAACAGCGGATGGGGCGGCTCGTCGACGGTGAGGTCGTGAAAGCTGACCAGTCGCGGCACGTCGACCACCCGGTCATACATCTGGCGGCGTTCCTCCCGCCAGGGCACGGCCGATAACAGACCTTCGAGCAGGTCGTCGGCGTCGGTGAGCCAGCCCGCGCGGATCTCGATAAAGGCGCCGTCACCGAGTTCTCTGCGCTCGGTGTGCTGGAACAGGGAGCCTTGTGCCGCCATCTCCACGACGCCCAGTCTATCGCACATCCGTTCGATGGAGCGGGGACCGGCGGCGCGACCGGCTACCGTTTTCACTGTGGGTGTGGTTGAGCTGGGCACCAATTCCGAGGTGGGCACGCTGCGGGTCGTCATCCTGCACCGCCCCGGCGGCGAGCTGCGGCGGCTCAATCCGCGCAACATGGACCAGTTGCTTTTCGACGGGTTGCCCTGGGTCGCGCGCGCGCAAGACGAACACGACCAGTTCGCCGAGCTGCTGCGTTCGCGTGGCGTGGAGGTGCTGCTGTTGTCGGACCTGCTAGCCGAGGCGCTGACCCACAGCGGGGCCGCGCGGATGCAGGGTGTCGCCGCCGCCGTCGACGCGCGCCGGCTCGGAGTGCCGCTGGCGCAATCTCTTTCGGCGTACTTGCGGGGCCTGGACGCCGGCAGGCTGGCCCAGGTGCTGATGGCCGGCATGACGTTCAACGAATTGCCGTCGGACATCCGCACCGACGTGTCGTTGGTGCTGCGCATGCACCACGGCGCCGACTTCGTCATCGAGCCACTGCCCAACCTCGTGTTCACCCGTGACTCGTCGATCTGGATCGGTCCGCGGGTGGTCATCCCCACGCTGGCGCTGCGCGCCCGGGTGCGCGAGGCATCGTTGACCGATCTCATCTACGCCCATCACCCGCGGTTCACCGGAGTGCGGCGCGCCTACGAGTCGCGCACCGCTCCGGTCGAAGGAGGTGACGTCCTGCTGCTCGCCCCAGGGGTGGTCGCGGTTGGCGTGGGCGAGCGCACCACCCCGGCGGGTGCGGAAGCGTTGGCCCGCAGCCTTTTTGACGACGACCTCGCGCACAAGGTGCTGGCCGTGCCGATCGCCCAGCGGCGCGCGCAGATGCACTTGGACACGGTGTGCACGATGGTCGACACCGACACCGTGGTGATGTACGCCAACGTCGTCGACACGCTCTCGGCGTTCACGATCGAGCGCACGCCGGACGGCGTCGCCATCAGCGACGAGGCGCCCTTTCTGGAGGCCGCCGCCAAGGCGATGGAGATCGACAGGCTGCGCGTCATCGACACGGGGTTGGACCCCGTCATCGCCGAACGGGAGCAATGGGACGACGGCAACAACACCTTGGCGTTGGCGCCCGGAGTCGTCGTCGCCTACGAACGCAACGCGCAGACCAATGCCCGCCTGCAGGACGCGGGCATCGAGGTGCTGACCATCGCGGGGTCCGAGCTGGGCACCGGTCGCGGCGGCCCCCGCTGCATGTCGTGCCCGGTCGCCCGCGACCCGCTGCATTAGACGTCGAGATCGCCGCGCAAAAATCGACTACCGCCAGCTGGGCAGCCAGATCTCCATGTCCCAAGTCTGCTGCGAGATCGGCAGGCCGGTGAGCACCGGGAAGAGCCAGGCGAAGTTCGTCACCACCAACGCGACGTAGCAGCACACGGCGATCAGGCCGAGTGTGCGCCGTTCCGAGCTCAGCCCGCGGGCTCGACCCGGCTGGTAGAGGATGTCGCCACAGATCAGGGCGATCCCCATCACCAGGAACGGCGCCATCGTCGCCGCGTAGAAGAAGTACATCTGGCGGTCGATGTCGGCGAACCAGGGCAGCCAGCCGGCGCAATAGCCGGTCAGCACAACGGCGTAACGCCAGTCGCGGCGAACGAAGGTGCGCCAGGCCGCATACACCAGGACCGGGACCGCGAGCCACCACATTGCCGGAGTGCCCACCAGCATCTCCGCCTTGACGCACGACTGCGCGCCGCACCCGGAGACGTTCTGCTGATCGATCGCGTACAGCACTGGCCGCAACGACATCGGCCAGCTCCACGGCTTGGACTCCCACGGGTGGTAGTTCCCCGCGGCGTTCGTCAGGCTCTTATGAAAATCGAAAGCCTTGGCGGTGTAATGCCATAGCGAGCGGATGGCGTCGGGCAGCGGCACCACCGAGTGCGGGCCGATCGACTGACCCACCTCGTGTCGATCGATCGCGGTCTCGGACGCGAACCACGGCGCGTAACTGGCCAGGTACACCGCGAACGGGACGAGCGCGAGCGCGTAAGCGGTGGGAATCAGGTCGCGCCGCAAAACCCCCCGCCACGGGTTCGGCACCTGGTACTGGCGCCGCGCCGCCACGTCGAACGCCAACGACATCGCGCCGAAGAACAGCACGAAATACAGCCCGGACCACTTTGTCCCGCAAGCCAATCCGAGCAGGACGCCCGCGGAGAAGCGCCACCAGCGCACCCCCAGGCGCGGCCCCCACACCGTCTCGGCGGCGCGCCCGGCAAGCAGCGCGACGTGCATGCGCTGGCGCACCTGATCCCGGTCGACGATCAGCGCGCCGAACGCCGCGACCACGAAGAAGGTGAGGATGCCGTCGAGCAGCGCGGTCCGCGCGGCAACGAAGCTGACCCCGTCGCAGATCACCAGCACGCCGGCGATGGCGCCGACCAGCGTCGAGCGGCTGATCCGCCGGACGGTCCGCGTCACCAGCACGACCAGCACCACGCCGAGCAGGGCGCCGGTGAAGCGCCAGCCGACGCCGTTGTATCCGAAGATCGCCTCCCCGATCGCGATCAGCTGCTTGCCGACCGGCGGATGGACCACCAAGCCGAACCCGGGGTTGTCCTCCACCCCGTGGTTGTGCAGCGCCTGCCAGGCCTGCGGCGCGTAATGCTTCTCGTCGAAGACGGGGGTGCCGGCGTCGGTCGGCGAACCCAGATTGAGGAAGCGGGTGATCGCCGCGAGTACGGCGATCACGCCCGTGACGACCCAGCCGCGGATTTGATCGGTGGGCCCGAAGTCGGCCACCGGAACCATCGGACCCGGGCTGACGACGGGCACGACACGCTCGCCCTCGACGACGGGGCTTTCGCGGGGCGGGGCGGACATCGCTGTCGATCGTAGGCTGTCGGTCATGACCACTGGCCGCCTGTTGCTGGGCGCGACGCCGCTGGGCCAGCCGTCGGACGCCTCGCCCCGCCTGATCGACGCCCTCGCCCACGCGGACGTGGTGGCGGCCGAGGACACCCGCCGGGTGCGGATGCTGGCGAAAGCGCTGGACGTCGCCATTTCCGGCCGGGTGATCAGCCTGTTCGACCGGGTGGAGGCGGCCCGGGTGGACTCGCTGATCGCCGCCCTCAAGGCGGGTGCGACGGTGCTGGTGGTCAGCGATGCCGGGATGCCGCTGATCAGCGACCCCGGCTTCCGGCTGGTCGCGGCGTGCGTGGAGGCCGACCTTCCGCTGACCTGTCTCCCGGGCCCGTCGGCGGTGATGACCGCGCTGGCACTGTCGGGTCTCCCGGCGGAGAAATTCTGTTTCGAGGGTTTCGCGCCGCGCAAGAAGGCCGCGCGGCGGACCTGGCTCGAGTCGCTGGCCGACGAGCGGCGCACCTGCGTGTTCTTCGAATCGCCGCGCCGGTTGGCCGCGACTCTGCGCGACGCCGTCGACCAACTCGGCGGTGACCGCCGGGCGGCGATCTGCCGGGAACTGACCAAGGTGCACGAGGAGGTGGTGCGCGGATCGCTCGACGAGCTGGCGGCGTGGTCGGACGACGGGGTGCTCGGCGAGATCACCGTCGTGCTCGCCGGTGCGACCCCACGCGCCGACCTGCCGTCGCTGGTCGCGCGGGTGGAGGAGCTGGTCGCCGACGGCGCCCGCGTCAAGGACGCCTGCGGTGAGGTGGCCGACGCGAATCCGGGGGTGCGCTCACGCCAGCTCTACGACGCGGTCCTGCAGTCGCGCCGCGCGTGAGGTCAGCCGGCCGAAAACGCGGCGGCGATGCGCGGCTGCCCCACGATGGGGGACGCCTTGTGCAGGCATTCGGCCCATTCGGCGTCGGGATCGGAGTCCGCGGTGATCCCCCCGCCGACGCCGAGCACGGCGCCACCCGCGGCGTCGAACTCGACCGTGCGGATGGCGACGTTCAGCTCGCATCCGGCCACGGGAGAGGCCAAACCGATTGTGCCGCAATATATCCCGCGTCGATGCGGCTCCCACTGCGAAAGCAGTTGGCGGGCCCGGTGTTTGGGGGTCCCGGTAACCGAGGCCGGCGGGAAGGCGGCGTCGAGCAGCGCCGACGTCGGCAGTTCGACCGGAACCCGCGCCGACACGGTGGACACCAGGTGCCACACGCCGGGGGCGCGCCGGACCACCAACAACTCGGGCACGGTGACGGTGCCGACGAGCGCTACCCGGCCGAGGTCGTTGCGCACCAGGTCCACAATCATGATGTTCTCGGCCACCTCTTTGGCCGACGCCCGCAGCGCCGACGGCCAGGCGTCCAGGGGCAGGGTGCCTTTGATCGGGCTGGAGGTCACGAGCGTGCCGCGCCGCCGCAGGAATAACTCCGGGGACAGCGACGCCACCGCGCCCCACGCCCCGGCCAGATACGCGGCCCGCGCCGGGGAGGT
>NZ_LZKH01000128.1:0-2257 GCF_001672745.1 Mycobacterium sp. E1386 | reverse complement strand
CGTACCTTCGCCATGCGCCGGCGGGGTGGCGGCCCGTCGTTGCGGCTGCCGCAGGCGCACGGGGATCTGCTGGTGATGGGCGGATCGTGCCAACGCACCTGGGAGCACGCCGTGCCCAAGACGGCGTCGCCGGTGGGCCCGCGCGTCAGCATCCAGTTCCGCCCGCGCGGTGTGCGCTAGGTCTGAGACTGTTCGCGCGCTAGCTGCGGACCGCCTTCACCGCGCTGACGAGCAAGTCGCGGGCGCGTTGCGTGTCCACCGGGGCGACCGGCTGGCCGGGAATCACCAGCGGGTTGGCGGTGACGATCACCTGATAATCACCGAATTGGGCTGAGTAGTCGTAGAGCTCGCCGGTGCGAGGGCCGCCGGCGACCAGCGCCTGCAGGACGCGGTGCACCCCCAGCGTGTGGGTCCCGTCGATCTGCGGCGCATCCACCACCTCCATGCCGCCGCGTAGTTGCGGGCCGGAAAACGCCACCTTGGCGCAGTCCTTACCGGGGTCGTTGAAGGGCAAGGCTTTTGAGGTCTCGACGGCGATGACCACGAACCGGTTGCCCTTGCCCTCGGCGGAAATGGCGGCCATGTTGCCCTGCAGGTCCGGCGGCATTTCCGGCCCCGCCGCCGCTTTCGCGCAGTTGGCCGGGTCGAACGTCAGCCCCTCGGGGAGCTTGCGGCCGGACAACACCTTGGGATCGATCCCCCGCTCGCCGATGTCGGTGACCTTGAAGTCGGGCCCGAAGCTCGACTTGACCTCGGAGACCTTCTTGATGTCGACCTTGGCCGAGGTGGCCCCCGACGAGCACCCGGCGAGCACACCCACCACCGCGACCGCGAACGCCAGCTTGAACATCGTGGCCAATCTACCCAAGGCCGATGTATCAGCTGCGCAACGTGGACACCGTTTTGACGAGCAGATCGGCGGCGAACTGCGGGGGCAGGGCGGGCACCACCGAACCTGGGTCGGTGGTCAATGTGGTGAACGCGTAAAAGTTGCCCAGGTAGGCGGTGAATGTGTATGTGCGCGATTCGATCTCGGTGCCCGACTCGACGGCCGACTTGACATCGGCCACCATCCCGACGGTCTGGGCGCCATCGATATGCGGGGCATCGATGAGGTGCACGCTTGCCGTGCTGCGCCCGGCGGTCACGGTCCACTGGCCACACGCGGCGACGACGTCGCCCGGCAGTTCGACCGGCCCCGGCAACGCCACCACCACCGCGTCGACGATCCCGCCGCTGCCCGAACCGGACACGCCCTGCGCCGACTGGTCGCGTCCACTGCCGGGATCGGCAAGGGTCCCGCACTGGGGCGGCCTCGCCTTGCTATCCGATGCGTCGGGCCCCAGGCTCCAGATCGCCCCCGGGGAGACTCCGCTGGGGATGCCCGTGGACGCCTCGTAACCGGGCGGCAGGTCGCGAACCACCCGTTTGATGTTGGCGGGGTTAACCGCCGTCGGCGGCGGCGCCTTGGCGGGCGTCCGCGACGGTGCGGGCGCCGGCGCATGAGCGCACGCCGCCACCAGCAACGCGATCGCGGGAGTTGCCACCGGGCCAAACCGGAACGGCCGCATGCCCGTTGATAGCACAACGAGCGGGCTCAGCCGACCACCTCGATCATCTGGCGGGCGACGTGCTCGATCTTTGCGGCCACGTCACGCCGAAACCCGTGGTTGCGCCGCTCGGGCACGTCGATGACGGTGGTGATCACACCGACGTCTTCGCGCTGCCAGACCGCCCCATAGTGGTCCATGATCGTGCGCATCGGCAGATTGTCGGAAAGCATTCGCGCGGAGAACCTTTCGACCCCGGCGACCCGTGCCGCGATGGACAGCGCGTTGATCAGGAACGTGCCGATCCCGCGTCCCTGGTAAGCGTCGGCGACGGTGAAGGCGATCTCGGCGACGCTGCGGTCGTCTTCATCGCGCACGAAGCGCGCGTCGGCCACCGGGTCCTTCCCGTCGATCACCACCCAGACGAAATGGTCGACATAGTCGACCTCCGAGAGGTAGTGCATCAACGCCGGCGTGGGAAGGCGCGGCGTCATGAAGCGCCGGTACAGCGTCTCGCTGGAGAATTCGATGTGTCCGTGCACGGTTCGCTCGCTGTCACCGGGCAGTACCGGTCGCAGCATCAGATGCGTTCCGTCCCGGACCCGGATCGGGATCGGCGTGATGAACCCCGCGAGACGCTGGCGCACCGTGCGCAGCAGACGCTCCATGACCCCGGGTATGTGGACCATGCGGACAAAGGCGTCGTT
>NZ_LZKH01000127.1:0-975 GCF_001672745.1 Mycobacterium sp. E1386 | reverse complement strand
TGGTGGGCGAGCTCGACTCGCTGGACCTGGACACCGATCTCGACGATGCGGTCGTGGTCGTGGAGTGGGGCGAGGGCCTCGTCGAACGCCTCGCCGAGCGGCACCTCGACATTCGGCTGGAACGCCTCAGCGGATCCGACGTGCGGATCGCTTCGTGGCAGTGGGTGCGTTCATGAGCCTCCTGCTTGCCCTCGACACCTCCACGCCGGCGGTCACCGCCGGGATCGTCCGCCGCGACGACCTGACCGTGCTGGCCGAGCGGGTCACCGTCGACGCCCGCGCGCACGCCGAACGGCTCACCCCGAACGTGCTGGACGCCCTCGCCGACGCCGGGCTGACGATGGCCGACCTCGATGCCGTCGTGGTGGGCTGCGGCCCCGGCCCGTTCACCGGACTGCGGGCCGGGATGGCGACCGCGGCCGCCTACGGGCATGCCCTGGGCATCCCGGTGCGCGGGGTGTGCAGCCTGGACGCCATCGGCGTGCGCACCACCGGTGAGACGTTGGTGGTCACCGACGCCCGTCGGCGCGAAATCTATTGGGCCCGTTACCGTGACGGGTTTCGGATGGAGGGCCCGGGGGTCAACGCCCCCGCCGACGTCGACCCGGGCGCAGCGCGGGCGGTGGCCGGCTCGAAGGAGCACGCGGCGCTGTTCGACCTACCCCACCGCGGGCCGATCTATCCCACACCGGCCGGGCTCGTCGCCGCGGGCCAGGGGTCGTCACCGTCGAACAGCTGACGTTCGAGCTCGGCGCAGCGCGCCGCGTCGGCGGGGACCAGGGCGCCGAGCGTCACGGGCTCGCCCAGGGCGGTCATCCGCGCGCCGCCATCGGTTTGGCGTCGGGGCGGCGCAGATACAGCGCCACCAAGGGCAGCGGGCGCTGCGACCAATCGGGCACCGCGGCGACGAGCCCGGCCGGTGTGGGATAGATCGGCCCGCGGTGGGGTAGGTCGAACAGCGCCGCGTGCTCCTTC
>NZ_LZKH01000126.1:0-530 GCF_001672745.1 Mycobacterium sp. E1386 | reverse complement strand
CCGTCGCGATGGCCGGCGCCATCCTGGCCGGCTTGTTCCTCAACCGCCGGCTGCCCTCCTGAGCGATCAGACCGGGAGCCGCCGGTTGATCAGCAGCGCCAGCGCCGTCGCGATCAGGGCGGTGATGACGCCCAGGCGCAACCACCCGGCGCTGCCCGGCCCCGGCACCGTGCGGTAGCCGATGTCCTTCTCGATCGCGTTGTAGCTCTTGGAAAGCTCGGCGACGTTGCTGGCGGTGTAAGACTGCCCGCCGGACAGCTTGGCGATCATCTTCATCTGATCCGTCGCGACGGGGACGGCGACCCGCTGCCCGTCCATCTCGATCTCGCCGGTCTTGGTGCCGAACGAGATCGTCGAGATCTGCACGCCCTCGGCCTTGGCGGCCCGGGCCGCGGTGAACGCCCCCTGCGGGGCGTTGGGGTCCAGCGGCACGTTCTCGGCGCCGTCGGAGAGCAGCACGATGCGGGCCGGCGGCGGGGTGTCGCCCCCGGTGATCGCGGTGGCGCTCACCGCGTGCAGGGCGGTGAAGA
>NZ_LZKH01000125.1:0-4010 GCF_001672745.1 Mycobacterium sp. E1386 | reverse complement strand
GATCAAGCACCTGCTCGCTCAGGCCCACCAGGTAGCCAGCGTGCTCGGTGACCGAAGCGAGCAGATCAACCGGTTGCAGGTTCTCGGTGCGCGCGCCCGGCGGTGCCTGGATGGGCAGCGGTACCGGTGTGCCGGGGACATCGGGTGGTGCCTCGCCGGGGCGTGCGGCGATCGGGATGCCCGGCGACGGTGGCAGGCCGTTGGGGTTCGGTGGTGAGGCGGCTACGTCGATCGGCGCCGGGAAACTGCCACCGAACGGGCCGACGTCAACACCGGTGCACGGCAACGGGTTCCATGGCCGCGGCAGCGCGTCGGGTGGTGGGGTGTAGGAACACGCCGTTCCGGGTGGGACGGCCGGTCCCGGGTGATCGGGTGTGCCTTCGAGCACCGGCGGCGCGGGCGGTGGTGCGCCGTTGGGGAACCGGGTGCCGTTGGGGTCGGGCCAGCGGAACTCGGGCAGCCCGGCGCTGCGCCAGAAGTTCTCCGGGTCGATGCCGCGCTTCTTGAAGGCGGCGTCGACGAACGGCTGCAAAATCCAGTACGGCAGCAGGTTGGCCAGGACGATCTTGAAGTACGGTCCCGACGCCACGGATTCCCCGAGCGATGCGGCGAATTGACTTACATAAGTGAGGGTTCGAGCCAGGTCGTCTTTGCGTTCCACCAACACGTCGCTGATGGCACGCAACTGCTCCAGCACGGGATTGAGGTTCGGGTTGTCGTTGATGAACCCCTGCACCTCGGCCGAGAAGGCGGAAATGTTCTGCAGCAGGACGCCGACGGCGCGGGCGCGTTCGTTGAACGCCGCCAGCAGCGTCTTCGCGTTGACCAACAACCGGTTGATTTGTTCGCTGCGGTCACCGAGGACACCGGCCACTTGGTGGGCCTGAGCGAGTAAGTGTTTGACCTCCTCGTCGCGCTTGCCGATGGTGTCGGAGAATTGGGTCAAACCGTCGAGCGTGGCGCTCAGATGCGGGTAAGTCTGATTGATGGTCTGCGACACGACATTCAGCGACTCCTTGACGGTGTCGATGTCCCAGCCCGTGGCGGCCTTGGTGATGTCGAAGTTCGCGTCGTAAAGCTGGTAGGGCGTGGTGCTTTGGCCCAGTGGCAACATGGCCCCGGGCCGTAACGTCTGGGTTCCCCGCGGCTCGATCTCGAGCACCTTTTTACCCAGGATGGTGTCGGTCTTGATGGCGAGCCGGCTTTCGCTGCCGATGGTGTTCGCACCGATGTTGAACTTGATCACGACATGGTCGCCGTCGATATCGAACCCCTCCACCTTGCCGACGTTCACGCCGGAGATGCGCACCTTGTCGCCCTTATTGAGCTGACCGGTGTCGGTGAACTGCCCGTAGTAACTCGGGCTGGCGAACATCATCGGGATACTGGTGAAGCTCTGGCCGACGGCGACGACGAGCACCAGCACAGTGATGCCCATCAGCCCGACCCGGTTACGGTTGAATTCCGTCAGTGTTCTCATTGCGGCGTGCACCTACCGGTCGGTTGCTGCCAAATCCGAACCGTGCGTACCGGACCGCCGGGCTGCAGGCCATTCCACTTGATGGTGAGGTCGCAGACGTAGAAGTTCACCCAGTCCCCGTAGAGCCCGATGCTGCGTCCGATCAAGTTCAGCGCCGTCGGCGTCTTGTGGATCAGGTCGCCCAGCTGATCGCGTTGGTCGACCAGTGGCTGCTGAAGCGCCTGCAGATAGTTGATCGCCTTGTGCAGCAGAGCGCGGTTGTCCGCGAGCAGGTCGGCCACCGTGCCGGCGGCGTTGCTGATGTTCGCGGTGCCGGCGGCCAGCGGGTCGGCGTGGTGTTCCAGCCCGGTGATCAATCGCTCGAAGTTGTCGATGGTCTGGTCGAATTCCTTGCGGTGCCGAACGGTGGTGTCCAGCACGGTGTTCAAGTTCTTGATCACCTCACCGATGGCCTGGTCGCGTTCGGCGATGTGCGCGGTCGCCTGTGCGGTCTGGTCGAGGATGTCGTTGATCGTGCCGCCCTGGCCCTGGAACACGGTGATGATCGCCGACGCGATGGTGTTGACCTTGTCGGGGTCGAGCGCCCGGAACAGCGGCTTGAAACCACCGAGCAGGGCGTCGAGATCCAGCGCCGGTGAAGTTCGAGACAGCGGAATGAAGCCGCCCGGCGGCAGGACCCGGTCGGCGCCCTCACCCTCGCCGCGCTTGAGCTCCAGGTAGCGGTCGGCAAACAGGTTGAGATAGCGGATCTGCGCGGTCGTCGACTGGTAGAGCGGGATCGACCGGTCCACATCGAAATCCACCAGGACTCGTTGGCCGCCCTCGATCAGCCGCACCGCTTTGACCTTGCCGATCTCCACGCCCGCGGCGCGGACGAACTGGCCGTTTTTCAGCCCGGTGGCGTTGCCGAACTCCGCGTGATAGCTGTTGGTGCTGTTGAAGCGCATCTGAGCGAAGACCACGACGATCGACACAGCGATCAGCAGCAGCACCAGTGAGACGATGCCGAGCTTGATAGCGGAGCCGGTGATTTTCATGGGTTGATCGTGTTGTCTCCGACTTGACGGCCCCACACGTACTCGATTGCGTACGGCGAGCCGGTGTCTAAGTGGTTGTAGGGGGCGAGGCTGGCGCCGGTGTCCACCACCAGACTTGGCGCCGGCCACAGGTCATGGGTGACGGCCTGCCAGCATCCCGGCGCACCTCCGGGCCCGCCGCGGGCGTTCACCCGCGGCAGATTGTCCGGATACACAAAGGGATTCGGTGCCCCGCCGACTAGTCCGGCCAGCCCGAGGAGCCCCATGGTGGCCGCCGTGCCGGCTAACCCCGGGAGCGTGAGGATGCCCCCCAGGCCTGATGTCAGCTCGGTCATGGTTCTCAACGCGTAGCCGTTGCCGCCGCCCGTCGTCGCATACGCGGCCGGTTCTTCGTCGTAATAGTTCCGGATGGTGCAGAAGATCTCGGGGCTGTAGGTGTCGAGCAGCTGGGCGGTCGGCACCAGATCGGCGGCTCCGCGCTGAAAGTAGGGCCCGCCGCGGGCGAAGATGTCTTCGCCGGTGTTGCCCAACCCGGCCGCGGCCAACAGCGCGGCATCCAGGTCGGCTTCGTGCCGGTGCAGCGTGCGCGCTGTGATGACCGCGTTGTTGAGAGAGTCGAACAGGTCGGGTGCCGCTTTCGCGTAGACGTCGCCCAGGGCCGCCAGCCCTTGAATGTCGTGCCGGATCTGCGGCATTTGCGGATTGATGTCATCGAGGATGGCGTTGGCGTTGACGATCGACTGCCCGAACTTGTCGCCCAAGCCGGTCAAAGCCTGCGCGGCGGCAGCCAGCGTCAGGTTGACCTTGACCGGATCCAGCTTCTCCGTGATGGAGGTCAGGGTCTCGAACAAAGTATTGAACTCCGTTGTCACCGACCGGGCATCAATTACATGCTGCGGTGTGATACGTTGCGGCGTAGGCTTTTTCGGCGAAGTCAACGACACGTACTTGTTGCCGAAGACCGTGGTCGCCTTGATATTGGCGTCCACGTTGGCCGGGATCAGCTCGATGTACTTCGGATTCACGTTCAAGTCGAACTTGGCCACCTGGGTGCCGTCACGTTCGACCTCTGAAATGCTGGCCACCCGGCCGATTTCCACGCCGTTGTAGGTGACCTTCGACCCCGGATCCATCACCAAACCGGCCCGTGGAGCCAGCATCGTCAAACGAGTCGTCGGCGTGAGCCGGCCGCGAAACTGCAACCAGACGACACCCAGCACCACGGCGAAGACCATCAAGAACACCAACGCGGCCGTCCTGTACGGCGGAATGCGTTGCGGGTTCTCTCTGGCGTTCGGGGGCGGGGCTGTCATCGGCGGCTACACGGTGAGGTTGAAGTTCGGGGTTTTGCCGTAGACCGCCATCGCGGTGAGCACGACGACCACAACGATTGTGATCAACGACAGCCGCATGGATCGGCCGACCGCTTCACCGACACCGACCGGCCCGCCGGTGGCGGTGTAGCCGTAGTAGCAGTGGGTGGTCATCACGAC
>NZ_LZKH01000124.1:0-29414 GCF_001672745.1 Mycobacterium sp. E1386 | reverse complement strand
CGCCGGCGTTCCAGCGCTCCGCGAGGCAATTGACCGGATTTGCGCGGAAGCGCAAGGCGGAGGTTCTGACGTGATGCGGTGGTTCTGGCAGGCCTTTCCCATCGTCCAGGAATCCGCGGCCCACGAGCTTTGGGACGACGACGCGTGGCACCAGCTGGCGACCCAGGCTGTCCGACTGGCCCGGGACGCGGGTGCGCTGGCCGTGCTGCCGCTTGCCCTGGCCTACCGCGCCGGCGTACACGTGCAGGCGGGTGAGTTCACTACGGCCGCAGCGCTTATCGAAGAGGCCGAAGGTATTGCCACGGCAACAGGCTATGCCCCAATGAAGTATCACTCCCTGACATTGCCGGCCTGGCGTGGTGCCGAGGCCGACGCGTTGAAGCTCATGGAGGCTGCGCTTGCAGACGGGACGACCCGGGGCGAGGGGCGGTTGATCGGGTTGACCGGATATGCGACGGCTGTGCTGTACAACGGCCTCGGTCGCTACGGGGACGCATTTACGGCCGTGCGCCAGGCGTGCGAGCACGAGGATCTGGGCCTATTCGGCTGGTGCCTGGTCGAACTGATCGAGGCGGGCGTCCGCTGCGGTGAGCGCAACGCGGCGCAAGACGCCCTGCGAGAGCTCCACGACCGCACGCACAGCAGCGAAAGTGATTGGGCGGCAGGGATGTTGGCTCGGTCGCGAGCATTGCTGGACGATGACCGGGCGTCCGAAGCGGACTACCGCGAGGCGATCGAGAGGCTTGAGCGCACCAGGATTACCGTGCATCTCGCCCGAGCTCGCTTGGTCTACGGGGAGTGGCTGCGCCGTTGCAATCGTCGTGTCGACGCGCGCGCCGAGTTGCACGCCGCACACGAGATGTTCGCACGAATGGGAGCCGACGGGTTCGCCGAGCGCGCCCGCCGGGAGCTTATGGCGACGGGTGAGAAGGTGAGCAAACGGTCGGCCGCATCAGGAGGCGAGTTGACGGCTCAGGAAGCGCAGATCGCCCGGCTGGCCGGCGAGGGCATGACAAATCCCGAGATCGCCGCCCAACTCTTCATCAGCACTCACACCGTTGAGTGGCACCTGCGGAAGGTGTTCGCCAAGCTCGGGATCAGCTCGCGTCGGCAGCTCCGGGGAGCGACCACGCACTGACTACGGACTTCCAAGGGTTCGAGTGGCCCGCGTCGACGCAATGCTGAATTCGTCAGTTCATCGCACAAATCGGGAGGGCGCGGATTATGAAGGTCTTGGTTATCGGCGGCAGCGGGCTCATCGGTTCGCAGGTCGTCGCCAATCTGACGGAGCTCGGACATGAGGCGGTCTCGGCCTCGCCGCGCTCGGGTGTCGACAGTGTGACCGGCGAAGGCCTCGCCGAGGCAGTCGCGGGTGTTGACGCGGTAGTCGACGTGTCCAACTCGCCCTCCTTCGACGACGACCCCGTGATGCGCTTCTTCACCACATCGACGAAAAACCTTCTTGCCGCGGAGCGCGAGGCCGGCGCGCAGCACCACGTCGCACTCTCGATCGTGGGCGCCGACCGCGCGCCGGACAGTGGCTACATGCGAGCCAAGGTCGCGCAGGAGAAGTTGATCGAGGAATCGGGACAGCCGTATTCGATTGTGCGGGCGACTCAGTTCTTCGAATTTGTCGAGGCCATCGCCGATTCGGCAACCGAAGGTGACACGGTCCGCCTGCCGGTCGCAGCGTTCCAGCCCATTGCCGCCAAGGACGTCGCCGCGGCCGTTACCCGGGCGACAGTCGGCGATCCGACCAACGGCATCACCAATATCGCCGGCCCCGAGAAGCGCGGCATGGACGAATTCATCAGGGCCGCCCTGGCCGCATCCAACGACCAGCGTCAGGTCGTGGGAGACCCCACGGCCAGCTACTTCGGCACCGGGCTCGACGAACACACCATCGTTCCGCTCGACAGCGAGGATCCGACGATCTACCCGACCCGTTTCAGCGACTGGATGGCCGCTCGGGCGCCCAGCGGTGCGCATTAGCCCACCGCGTGTTGGCCGACCGGGGCACCGGCGCGACGACGGCGATACATGCCGCGGGCACCCGGTTGCTTCGCGCGAATGGTGCTGCGCCCGTGCGGCGCGCACCCCGATCGGGACCAAGCAGGTTGATCTATCACCCAGATCGGTGCACGGCTCATCCCCAATCCGCAGGCCGACTGTCCCAACGGTTGTAGGAGATCTCAATGATGGAACTGTTGGACCACAGCGCCGTGATCACCGGGGGCACATCCGGCATCGGCTTTGAAGCCGCAAGGTTGCTTGCCAGTGAGGGCGCGAGGGTCATCATCTCCGGCCGAAACGACGCCAGGGGTGTGCAAGCGGTCGCAACGATTGGTGAGAATGCACGCTTTGTCCAGGCCGACATGGCCGATGCCGAGTCCGTAGATTCACTTGTGCAGCAGTGCGGTGAGGTCGACATCATCGTCAACAACGCCGGCAGCTTCCCGTCGGCCTTGACCGTCGAGCAGGGCATGACGTCCTTCGAGACGATGTTCGACACCAACGTTCGCGGCGCTTACTTCCTGGTCGCTGGCCTGGTTCCGGGGATGTTGCAGCGCGGGCGCGGCAGCATCGTCAATGTCACCACCATGGCGGCGTTCAAGGGGATCGCTGGAGCCTCGGGTTACAGCGCCTCGAAGGCCGCGTTGGAATCACTCACCCGCACCTGGGCCGCTGAGTTCGGGGGGTCCGGCGTGCGGGTCAACAGCGTGGCGCCCGGCCCCACCCGCACGCCCGGCGTCGCTGCGGAATGGGGCGACCTCAATGAACAGCTGGGGCGAGCGTTGCCGCTCGGACGCACCGCGTTCGCGTCCGAGATCGCCGAGGCGGTGCTTTTTTTGAGCTCTCCGCGGTCGAGCTTTGTCACCGGTTCCACGTTGCACGTCGACGGCGGTGGTGCCGCCGTCTGAGCGGGGGCGCCATTCCTACACGGGTTCGGGGTTGGCGATTGCGCTCCGCCAACACCGCGGCACGGTATAAGACAATGGGGTGAGTCGAGGACAAAACGAGGAGCGATCAATGCCCGCGTTACCCACGCCCGGCGCCCCCGTCGACAAATCGCGCCTCACCAGACGCGGATTCATGGCCGCCGGCATCGCGGGCGGATTCGCGTTGGCGGCGTGCAGTCAGTCCAAGCCCGCGCTATCGGGCAACGCCCAGATGTCGGCTGCCATCGCCGCGGCCGAGGCAGCCCGGCCGCATAGCGGCCGCACCGTCACCGCCAGCCTGACCGCCCAGCAGGTCCAGGTCGACCTGGGTGGACCGGTCGTGCGTACCCTGGCCTACGGCAACACCATCCCGGGCTCGCCGATCCGCGCCAGGATCGGCGACGAGCTAGTGGTGACGGTGAGTAACCGGCTCGACCGTCCGACGTCGGTGCACTGGCACGGCATCGCGCTGCGCAACGACATGGACGGCGCCGCCCCCGCCACCCCGAACATCCCTGCCGGCCAAGACTTCACCTACCGGTTCTCGGTCCCGAATTCGGGCACCTACTGGGCCCATCCGCACACCGGCCTGGACGCCGACATGGGCCTATACCTGCCGGTCATCGTCGATGATCCAACCGAGGGCAACTATGACGCGGAATGGATTGTGGTGCTTGATGATTGGACCGATGGCGTCGGAAAGTCGCCGCAGCAGCTCTACACCGAGCTGACCAGCCCGAACAAGCCCGCCCCGTCAAGCGCCCCCGAGACCACCACAACAACCCCGCCGACAACCACGACAACCACGACAACCACGACAACCAGTGAAACCTCGACGACCTCGTCGACCAGTGAAACGTCGACGACGTCGACCAGCCCCAGCACGTCGAGCAGTCCGCCCGCCCCGACACCCGGGGGCGTTGGCAAGAGTGATCTGCTCGGCGGCGACGCCGGGGACATCGCTTACCCCTACTATCTGGTCAACGGCCGAATTCCCGCCGCTCCCATGACGTTCAGCGCGAAGCCCGGCCAGCGTATCCGAATCCGTTTCATCAATACCGGTTCCGACACCACGTTCCGGGTGGCGCTGGGCGGCCATTCGATGACGGTCACCCATACGGATGGCTACCCGGTGGTACCGGCCCAGGTCGACGCCCTGCTCATCGGCATGGCGGAGCGCTACGACGTCATCGTGACGGCGGCCGACGGCGTTTTCCCGCTGGTCGCGCTCGCGGAAGGAAAGAATGCCGTGGCGCGGGCGCTGTTGTCGACCGGGGCGGGCAGCGCGCCCGATCCGGGGTTTCAGCCGCCCGAACTCAACCGACGGGTGGGCACGGTGGAAATGTTCACGGCGACAACGCCCGTCAACCTGGGCCGGCCCCAGTCCGGCCTCAACCTACCGGTCGTATTGGGCGGCAACATGACCCAATACAGCTGGACGATCAATGGAAAGCCCTACAGCGCGACGGAGCCGTTGCACATCCGGGAGGGGGAACGGCCCACCATCACGTTCGACAACGCCACGATGATGTATCACCCGATGCACCTGCACGGCCACACCTTCCAACTGATCAAGCCCGACGGCAGCCCCGGCGCGCGCAAGGACACCCTGATGGTGCTGCCCAAGCAGAAGTTGCTCGCCGTGCTGGTGGCCGACAATCCCGGTGTGTGGCAGTTGCACTGCCACAACACCTATCACCAGGAGGCCGGCATGGAGACTCGCCTCGAATACGTCTTCTAACCTCAGGCGGCGAGGAAGTCGAGCAGCAGCCGGTTCACCGCGGTCGACTGCTCGATCTGCGGGCAGTGGCCGGCCTTGTCGACCACGACCGAACGGGCGCCGTCGATCTCCTTGGCGATCTGCGCGGCCCAGCCGGCCGGAAGGAGCTTGTCGTCTCCGCCCTCGACGATCAGCGTCGGCGCGGTGATGCGCTCGTAGGGCCGGGCGTTCGAGGGCGTGGCGGACGGCGCTGCCCCCGGGCGACGGAACCGGGCCGCGGCGACGGCCTCCCACGCTCCGGGCGCGGTGCTGGACTCATAGCGGCGCCGCACGTAGTCGTCGTCGGCGGGATAACTCGGGTCGTGGAACAGAGCCTCGACGATCCGCCGCATGGCCGGCAACGTTGCGTCGTATTGCTGTAGCGCCTCGAAGTGCTGATTCTGTTGAATTTCGCCGCCCCCGCAGATGATCGTCAGGGTGCGGAGGGGCAGCAGCGGTGTGTCCGAGGTGGCGTCGGTCAGCAGGTTGATGGCGCCCATCGAGTTGCCCACGAAGTGCGCCGAGTCGATGCCGAGCAGCTCGCAGAACCGCGCCACGTGCCGGATCCGCATCCCGCGTCCGTCAACGAAGTCAATGACCTTCGCCGACTGTCCGAAGCCCAGCTGGTCCGGCGCCAGTACTCGGTATCGCGCGGCGAGTGCGGCGATGTTGCGTTCCCAGCCGAGTTCGGCGCTGGCACCGAACTCACCGCCGTGCAGCAACACCACCGGTTCGCCCTCGCCCGCCTCCAGATAGCTGGTGACCAGCCCGTCGACCGTCGTGGTCCTGCGCTGGATCCGCATCATTTGATCGCTATTGGATTCAGTGGCGAACCCACGGCCCCAACGAATCTCAGGGGCGGTGCGACGAGCTGGAATTCGTACACCCCGTCCTCGGCGCAGTCGGCAGCCAGCGCGCCAAGGTCCCAGTACTCGCCGAGCATCATTCCCATGTCGCGCAGAGTCAGCAGGTGGAAGGGCAGAAACACTCCGTCGACACCGGACACCGGGTCTTCGACCTGCAGGTTGTCGGAGGCCACGGCCGCGACCTCGTGATCGTGCAGCCACGAGGCGCACCGCCAGTCCAATCCCGAGTACGGCTCGGTCTTGTTGCCGGTCATGAGAAACCTTGTCCACCAACCGGTTCGGATGAGCACAATGTCGCCGCGTTCGATCGTTACGCGTTGCGCGCGCACGACGTCGTCCAATTCCTCGGGGCTGATCGGGTTTCCGTGTTCCAGGAATACCTCGGCGCCCCGGTGGCGGACCAGGTCCAGCAGCACGCCGCGCGAGGTGATGCCTTTGCCGTCGACCTTCTCGATTCCCAGATGAAAGGCCCCCAGGCTGGTGACCGAGCTCGCCGAGAAACCGTTGTAGAGCTTGTCCTCGTAGTACACGTGCGACAGCGCGTCCCACTGGGTGGCGGCCTGTAACGGCATGATGATCATGTCGTCGTTGAAGCGGAACAGGTTGTCAACGAAGTACGGACCCATCTGCGCCGCCGTCGGATTGCGTCCCCAGCCCGGTCCGTACTGCGGGAGCGAGTTGGCGTCCCCGCCGTCCACCGTCATCACGTGTATCGGATTGTGACGGAACCCGAAGGCGCCCTGCGGGCCTGAGGAGCCGAAATCCACTCCCAGCGGAAACACCTTGCCGCGTCGGACCAGGCCGGCGGCCTGGGCAACCTTTTCCGCGGTGATGAAGTTCAACGTACCCAGCTCGTCGTCAGCGCCCCACCGCCCCCAGTTGGAGACTTCGCGGGCGGCGCGGCGGAAGTCGGTCACGCTGGCCACGGCGCTCCCTCCTCGAGTTCCCGGGCGATGGCGGCGCCGACGTTCCCGCCGTCAACCCACAACACCTGGCCCGAAATATAGCTGGCGGCATTGCTATTCAGGAAGACCAGGGCCGAGGCTTGCTCGGCGGGGCCGGACACCCGCCCCAGGGGTTTGGGTATGTCGTCGAGGAAGGCCTGCCCGTACGCGGTCCGAAGCTGGTCGAGGATCGGGGTTTCGGTGACCCCGGGACCGGTGCAGTTGATCCGGATTCCCCGTCCGCCAAGGGCGGTGGCGCTCCGCATCGTGTAAAGGATGATCGCTTCCTTGGACAGCTGATATCCACCGCCCGCGAGCGCGTCGGAGTGGGCGTGGCACCAGTCGATACCTTCCCGCATGGTCGCGGTGTTCAGTAGCGGCGCCACCGACCGGAGATGGTCGCGGTATGCCGCCGCCGCGAGTGAAGAGACGCTCACGATGGACGACCCCGCCGGCATCTTCGGAATCAGCGCCTCGGTGATGTGCCGCAGCCCAAGGAAATTGATGGTGACGACCAGTGGCGGGTTGCCGATACCCGACGAGACACCGGCGACGTTGAAGAGCGCATCGACGTGCCCGTCGACGGCGGCGACCGCAGCGTCGATGGATCCTTGATCGGCGAGGTCGACGTGGTGGAAGTCGTTGATTCCGAACGCGGGCGGACGTTTGTCCAGCCCGACGACTTCGGCCCCCAACTCCGTGAGCTGGCGCACCACGTGTTCGCCGATGCCCGAGGCGCAGCCGGTCACCACCGCCCTACGGCCGTCATAACGCCACAGCTCGTCGATTCGTCCCAAGACTCAACCGGCTTTCGGTGTCACTTGCCTTGCTGTTCTTTCAACCGCTGGGCCGCCTGGACGCGGCCCTCGTTGATCTCCGCCATGGCTTCGGGGATCTCGCTGGCGGTGAACTTACCGCCCCGACCGGTCGGCAGGCCACCGAACGAATAGTGCTCGTCGAATTGCGGTGCGGTCGATGCCGGCCGCCGCGCCTCCACCTTCTCGATGACGGGCTCCAACCGCTTGGCCTTTTCGGCCACCGCTTTAGCGTCGCGCTCGATGAACTCGGGCAGCACTTCGGAGCCCATCAGCTCGATGGATTCCATGGTGCCCTCGTGGCTGCGCGGGTTGAGCAGCAGAATGATCTCGTCCACGCCGCTTTCTTCGTAACCGCGCAGGAACTCCCGCACCGTGGCCGGTGAACCGATCGCGCCCCGCCCGGGCCCGTACGCCAGCGTCGGGTCCTTCTCGACTTCCTCGAGGTACCGCTGCCAGACCCCGGTCCGGCCGGGGGTGTGCACCCCCGTCATGTAGTAGTGCATGATCCCGAACGAGAAGAAGCCACCGCCCTGCCCCAGCCGTTGCAGCGCCTGCTCGTCGGACTTGGCGACCATCATCGACAGGTCGCCGCCGATGGCCAGGATGTTCGGATTGATCCGCGGGGTAACGGGCACACCGTTCTCTTCGAACTCCTTGTAGTACCCGTTCACCCGCTCGGTCAGCGGTCCGGGTCCGGTGTAGGCGAAACTCAGTGCGCCAATGGCTTTTTGGGCGGCCATCTGCACGCTCGCCGGTCGCGTGCAGGCGACCCATACCGGTGGATGCGGCTTTTGGAGCGGCTTGGGGACGACGTTGCGTGCCGGCATCTGGACGTGCTCGCCGTTGAAGCCGGCGAACGGCTCCTCGATCATGCAGCGGATCGAGACCTCGAGGGCCTCCTCCCACTGGGCTCGTTTGTCAGCCGGATCGATGTTGAATCCGCCGAGTTCACCGACGGAGGACGACTCCCCGGTGCCGAACTCCACCCGGCCGTTGGAGAGCAGGTCGAGCGTGGCGATGCGTTCGGCGACCCGGGCGGGGTGATTGACCACGGGTGGCAGGTGCATGATGCCAAAGCCGAGCCGGATGTTCTTGGTGCGCTGACTGGCCGCGGCAAGGAAGATTTCCGGTGCCGTCGAGTGGCAGTACTCCTCGAGGAAGTGGTGCTCGGTCAGCCACACGGTGGAGAAGCCCGCCTTGTCGGCGGCCTCGACCTCGTCGAGGCACTCTTGCATCATGACGTGCTCGTCGTCGGGCGCCCACGGCCGCGGTAGGGCGAACTCGTAGAACAGCGATATCTTCATTGCTACCTCCTATGAGAATTAAGGGTTCGGTTGGCGGCCTGTGCGGCAAGGTGATTCGCCGCGACGAAGCCGAAGGTCATCGCGGGGCCGATCGTCGCCCCAGCACCGGCATAGCTGCGTCCCATCACCGGTGCGGACGTATTGCCCACCGCATACAGCCCCGGGACCACGGTGTCGTCGTCCCGCAGCACCCGGGCGAATTCGTCGGTACGCAGGCCGCCGGACGTCCCGAGGTCGCCCAGGACGATCCGGAACGCGTAGTACGGTGGATCGCCCAGCGGGTACAGGTTCGGGTTGGGCAGTGTCGGATCGCCGTAGTAGTTGTCGTAGACGCTGTCACCGCGGTTGAAATCGTCGTCGTGGCCCTTGCGGGCGAGTTCGTTGAAACGCCGTGCGGTTTCGGACAAGTTGTGCGCCGGCACGCCGATCCTGCCCGCCATCTCCTCCCACGTCATCGCCGCCTTGACCACTCCCGATTCCAGCCACGCCGAGGGGACCTTGCGGCCGGTGGGCACCGGCGCTCCGGGGATCTTGGGTATCGGCAGATGGCCGCCGATGACATAGCGGTTCCACGACCTGTGGTCGGTGAGCAGCCAACAGGGGATGTGCGTGACTCCGGATTTGTGGCCGTCGATCATGGCGTGACCGAAGTCCATGTAGGGCGCCGCCTCGTTGATGAAGCGCTTGCCGTCGCCGTTGACGATGAACTGTGCGGGCATCATGCGTTCGTTCAGCATGAATTGCATGCGGCCGTCCGGCCATTGGATGGCGGGGAACCACCACGCCTCGTCGAGCAACTCGGTTGCCGCACCGACCTTCTGCGCTGCCCTGATGCCGTCGCCCATGGCGGCGGGGTTGCCGAAACTCCAATCCTGGTCTACCACGGGCAGCAGTTCCTTGCGCCAGGCCAGGTCATGGTCGAAGCCGCCGGACGCCAGGATGACCCCGAGACGTGCCCCGATCCGTTGCGTTTCACCACCCCGTTCCAAAGACACGCCGGTCACCGTTCCGTCGGCGTCGGTGAGCAACTCGGTCATCGGCGAGTCCAGCCACAGCGGGATGCCGCGTTCCCGCATGGCCAGCCGCAGGCGCGCGGCCAGCGACTGCCCGATCGCAGCCATCCGTTCGCCGAACACCCGCGCCCGGACCATCCGCGAAATCAGCTTGAGGAGAACGCCTTTGCCGGCCCACGATTGCCGGATGCGGTAGAAGGTCCGTAGTTCCTTGGGCCCGAGCCAGATTCCCCTCGGGGCCAACGCCAAAGGTTGGAGAAGCTTGTGCTCGTCGGGGCCCAGCCTCCGCAGGTCGATGGGCGGCACGTTGATCGTGCTGCCCAGTTCGGATCCACCGGGCAGTTCCGGGTAGTAGTCGGCGTAACCGGGTTTCCAGACGAATTCAAACCAACCGGAAAGCCGTTCGAGAAATTCGAGCATCTTCGGCGCGGACTCGACGTACTGCCGTATTCGCGCCTCGCTGACCAATCCGTCGGTGATCCGTTGCAGGTACTCGACGACGCTCTCGGGTGAGGGCACGTAGCCCTCCCTGCGCTGTGCGGGCGCCCCCGGCACCCAGATGCCGCCCCCGGACAGCGCGGTGGAGCCGCCGAAGAACGACGACTTCTCCACGACCAGCGCGTCCAGCCCGGCGGATTGGGCGGTCAGGGCGGCGGTCATGCCTCCGCCGCCCGACCCGACGACGAGTACGTCGACGACGTGGTCGAAGCCGTCCTGCCCGCCCGTCATTTCGGCACCGCCGTCCTGATGGCGAACCCTGCGATGAGTTCAGGGGCCGGTTTGTAGTAGCGCCCAACGGTTTCGTACGGCCCGGCGCTCGCCAGCGCGGAGAATGCGGCGATCCAGGTTCTGATTTCCTGGGCGGAGCTACCGCCCTCGTGCGCGACGAACGAGTTCGACCACCGGTCGAGTTCGGGGAGCCAGCCGCCGTCGATGATCTCGAGAAATCGCTGGTCCCACACCGGGTTCAGTGCCTGCAGCTCGCCGTCGCCGGCGGCGAAGCTCTTGGCCGCATCGATCACGGCCGCCTGCCGGGCCTCCCGCTGCTCGGGCGTCATCGGCCGGCCGTGCACGATACGTTCCAGGACCGGCGGCGGTGCGGTCGCCAGTGTCGGCACCGGCGGGCTGTGCGAAAGGCCACCGGATCCCAGCACCAGAACCCGCTTGTTCAGCGTGGCCAGATAGGTGCCGACCGCGGCACCGAGCGCCCGGCAACGATGCAATGGCCCCAGCGGGACGCCGATCGCGTTGATGAAGATCGGTATCACCGGTAGTGCGGTGGCTGCGCCGAGCAGCTTTTCGAGGGGCTGAACGGTCCCGTGGTCCACGTCCATGCAGGCCGAAACCGCGACGTCCACGCCTGCGTCGAGCACGGCTTGCGCGCACTCGGTGGCCAGCCTTTCCGGAACGTCGAGCGGGCCCGCATGGGTGCCGTAATCGCCAACTCCGTTGGCGCTCGTGCCGATACAGAACGGCGGCATCATCTTGTAGAAGAAGCCGTTGTAGTGGTCCGGGGAGAAGATGGCGACGAGTTCGGGGTCGTAGTCGGCGACGAATTGTCGCGCGCCGGCGATCGCGCCTTCGATGTCGTCAAGCAGGTCCTGCGACGGCCCCGGAAGATTCAGGAGCGGGCTGTGCGACATACAGCACAGAGCCAGTGCCACTTTGCGGATCACCCCCTCGCGGCGTGAGCGTGAGTGCCTCAATGAGCGCGGCGCTCAGGTCGGGGGCGCGCTGAGCGATACACGCACCGGCGATGCACCGGTCGGGACGAAGGAACAACACCGATTCCTGGTGGGTGTCGAACCAGGATTTGACCGCACCGTCGCGGTCCCCCACGACCACGACGTCGGGATCGTCGTGTCCGGTCCAATGCAGCTGGGTCAGCGGCCGCAGCGCAATAAACCGGGCGCCCAGGGCTTTCCAGTTCGCGAAGGCGACGTCGCCCAGTATCTTGCGGGGGTTGTTGTTCCAGCAGAGCACGGCGAACCAGTCACCGAGCACGTCGTCCAGCAGCACATTCTGCGTCTCCCGGGTGTCGACCCGGGGCTGGATGAACAGGGTGCCCACCGGCGAATCCGGCCGGCGGGGAGCACTGTGCACGACGGCGCCCTGCTCGTAGCGGGGCATCGGTTTGAACCGCATCTCCAGGACAAAGCGCTTGAGCGACGGCACAATTGACGCCGACCGCACGAGGAGGTCGCGCGCGCCGGCCACCCGTCGGTTGGTGGGCGAAATCACCCGACCCACCATGGTGGAGAGGTCGATCATGGCCCGCGCGTGCTTGCGCCGCTCGATGTCGTAGGTGTCCAGCAGCCTGTCGTCGGCGCGTCCGCCCACGACCGCGGCGAGCTTCCAACCGAGATTGGCCGCATCGCGGATGCCGCTGTTGTAACCCTGGCCCTGCCAGACCGGCATCAGATGCGCGGCGTCCCCAGCCAGCAACAGCCGGCCCTTGCGGAACGCGCCGGCGATCCGCGAGTGATGGGTGTAGACCCGGCGCCGGATCACGTCGACGCGGTCCGGGTGCGGCACCATCCGGGCCAGCATCCGTGTCAGGAACGCCGGATCCTCAGCCTGCTCGTCGGTCTCGTCGGCGTGAATCATGAACTCGAACCTGCGAATTCCGTGCGCAATCGAGATCGAGGCGTACGGGCGTTCGGGGTCGGCGCCGACTTCGCTGTTTGGGTGACCGAGCGGGTCGTTGGCGATGTCGACCACCAGCCAGCGTGTCGACGAAGTAGTCCCGTCGAAAGATACGCCCATCATGCGGCGGGTCATGCTGCGACCGCCGTCGCAACCCACCACGTAACGTGCTCGTAGGCTTGATGTTTCATGGTCACGCGCGCCCCCGAGTTCGACGGTCACCCCGTCGGCGTCGCCCTGACACGCCACCATCGGACGCCCCCACCGCACCTCGACGTGCTCGAATCGTTCCAGCCCGGCCAGCAATTCGGCGTCGACGAGCGGTTGCACGAAACCGTTGCGTTTCGGCCAGCCGAACCGCGCGTCGGGCGGCGCCATTTCGGCAAGCACCCGCCGCTTGGCATCGACGAATCGCAGGATCTGGTTGGGCACCGTGTGCGGCACGATGCGATCGGCCAGCCCGATCGACTGGAAGGTCCGCAGCGCCTCGTCGTCGAGTCCCACCCCACGCGGATAGTCGATCAGCGTGTCGCGCTCGTCGACCACCACCGTGCGGATGCCCTGCAGCCCAAGGATGTTGGCCAACGTCAGGCCGACCGGCCCCGCCCCGACCACGACGACATCGGTCTCGATTCCCGCCGGCTCGCGCCCCGCCTCGACCATCACCGCCCCAGCAGGAAGTCGAGGTGCAAACGGTTGAAGGTCTTGGCGTCTTCGTACTGCGGCCAGTGACCACAGCCGGGCATCACCTCGAAGCGGGCATTGGGGATCATCGAGGCGATGCGGCGGCCCTCGGTCACGTCCGCGGTGGGGTCGTCGCTGGTCCACAGCACCAGCGTCGGCGCCGTGATGGCAGCGTATTCGTCGGGGCCGATGATGTTGCGCGCCCGGATCTCTGGATCCTGCAACGCCATGATGTCGCGCATGGCGTCCACGAATCCCGGCTGACGATAGACGCGTTGGCGGCTGGCGACCAAGTCGTCGTAGCCCTTGGACTTGTCGACCATCAACCACTTGATTCGCGCTTGCACCGTCTCCCAGGTCGGGTCCTCGGCGGCCGCCATGGATAGCGTGATGATCCGCTTCATCACCACCGGGTCGGCCTGGGAGCCGCCGGCGGTGTTGAGGACGAGCCGGTCGACCACGTCGGGATGGTCGATGGCGGCGCGGGCGGCCACCCAACCGCCCAGCGATTCACCGCTGATGCTGGCGCGATTGACGCCGATGGTGCGCAGGACGGCCATCAGGTGCTCGACATAGTGGCGGACTTCCAGCGGGTGACCCGGCTTGCTGGTGTAGCCGTGGCCCAGCATGTCGATCGACCAGGTCCAGAAGTGCTCGGCGTGCGCCCCGAGGTTGCGAACGTACGCCTCGGCGTGGCCACCCGATCCGTGCAACAGCACCAGCACCGGCTTGCCCGGGTCGCCGGCCCGCAGGTAGCGGGTCCGCACACCCCCGGCGTCGAGGTAGCCCTGCTCAAATGCGACGCCCTGGAGATCGCTCCAGATGCTCTCGAACTCCGCCACGGTTCCTCTCTGGCCTTCAGTTCGTGGAAATCGTATTCTCGTTCTTGACGAACTTGGTGTGCTAATATCGCACACGGACGTGCGTTATTAATAGAGCTTCGCTCTCGCGAGGAGGTCTGTCAAGGCTGTGGCAGGTTCGTTGACAGGTTCACAGACGCTGGCCCGGGGGCTGACCGCGCTGCAGATGGTGGCGGACTCCCCCAGTGGGCTCACCGTGCAACAGCTCGCCGAACAGGTCGGGGTGCATCGCACCATCGCCTATCGGCTGCTTTCCACGCTGGCCGAATTCCGTTTGGTGGCAAAGGGAGAGGACGGGCGCTACCGGCCGGCTTCCGGGCTCGCCGTTCTCGGCGCATCGTTCGACCGCAATGTGCGCCAGGTCAGCCTGCCGATCCTGCGCGCGCTGGCCGACGAGCTCGGCACCACGGTGTCGTTGCTCATCGCCGAGGGCGACCAGCAGGTTGCGATCGCGGTCATCGTGCCGAGCCATGTCGCCTACCAACTGTCCTTCCACGAAGGAAGTCGGTACCCGCTCGAACGGGGTGCGGCCGGAATCGCCTTGCTCGCGAGCATGCCGCCGCGCCCCGGGGAACGAGACCTGGTCACCCGCGCTCGCGAGAGCGGCTGGGTGAGCACGTACGGGGAGATCGAGCCGAACACCTATGGCCTGGCCGTGGCGGTGCGCCGCCACCCGCCCTCCCCACCCACGTGCATCAACCTCATCTCCCACCGGGAAGACGTCGTGATGCGTGGAAAAGATGCGGTCGTCAAAGCCGCGAAGCAGTTGTCCGAGCTGCTGGGCTGAAGGGATAACGATCAATGTCGTGGGACACGCAAGTCGACGTCGTCGTGCTCGGCAGTGGCGGCGCCGGGCTCACCGCCGCCCTCGCCGCCGCCGCATCCGGGGCCTCGGTGGAGGTCTTCGAGAAGGCGCCGACCGTCGGGGGGACCACCGCGGTGTCGGGTGGCGTCGTGTGGATCCCGGCCCATAACCGTTCGCCCGACGGCGAATTGACGCCCGCCGACGCGTTGCGATACCTGCGCGCGCAGTCCCTGGGCTCGATGGACGACGAACTGGTCGAGACATTCGTGCACACCGGCCCGGCGATGCTCGACTTCGTCGAGGCACACAGCGGTCTGCGCTTCGAGATCGCCACCGGCTTCCCCGACTATCGGCCCGAATTGCCGGGAGGCCAACCGGCCGGCGGCCGTTCGCTGACTGCCGCTCCCTTCGATCTGGCGCAGTTGGGCGAGTGGGCCACTCGGATCACGTCGTTTCCCGCCGACTGGTCCAACGTCGGGTTCGATGCCGAGACCAGGGCGCGTCTGCACGCGGCGATCGACGAACGAACCAGTCACCTGTGCGTCGCAGGCACGGCGCTGATCGCGGGGCTCCTCAAGGGACTGCTGGATGCCGGCGTCACCCCGCACACCCATGCGCGGGCAGAGCGACTCATCGCCGAGGACGGAGAAATCACCGGTGCGCGGATCGGACTCCAAGGACGCACGTTCGACGTTCGCGCCCGGCACGGCGTCATCCTGGGCACCGGCGGCTTCGAGTGGGATCCCGCTCTCGCGCAGGCCTTTCTGCGTGGCCCGATGCACGGCGCGGTCTCGCCGCCCAACAACACCGGGGACGGCTTGCGCATGGCGATGGCACAGGGCGCGGACCTGGCGAACATGGGCGAGGCCTGGTGGGTGCCGATCGTCCAAATCCCCGGCGACACCATCGAAGGCAAGCCACGCAGCCGCAGCGTACGGCTGGAACGGACGCGGCCCAGGAGCATCATCGTCAACTCGGCGGGCCGCCGCTTTGTCAACGAGGCCTGCGACTACAACTCCATGGCCGGCGCATTCCACTACCTCGATCCCCGCGGCGGGTACGTCAACGGCCGCGCGTGGATGGTGTTCGATTCAATTCACCTGCAGCGCTACGGATTCCTGGGCATCGAACCGGGACAGCCCGTTCCGGACTGGTTCTGCGAGTCGGCGAACCTCGCCGAGCTGGCCGCCAAGACCGGCATCGACGCCGACGGCTTGACGCGCACCGTCGAGGCCTGGAACCGCCACGTGGCCGCCGGCGCCGATCCCGACTTCGGGCGCGGCTCCAGCGCCTACGACGGTTACTGGGGCGACGACAGCGCGACCACCCTGGCCGGCAAAACCCTCGGCCCGATCGACACCGCGCCCTTCTACGCGGTGCCGGTGTGCATCGGCGCGATGGGCACCAAGGGCGGTCCGCGCACCGATCGCGACGGGCGCGTGCTGCATGTGAGCGGTGAGCCGATCCCGGGTCTTTACGCCGCGGGCAACGCGATGGGCGGCGTGACCGGACGTGCTTACGGCGGCGCCGGCGGGACATTGGGTCCCGCAATGGTTTTCGGTTATCGCGCGGGTTACGCGGCCGCCACGGGAAAGTCCGTCGACCTGAAGTAGCGTTGCGCTATTTCGTGATCGGCAGCTCGACGCAGATGTGAGTCCCGACCGGGACATCGAGGGACACGAACTCACCCCCGGCGGCGTCCACGCGCGCCCGGTGCGACGCCAACCCGATGTGTCCCTCGCCGAGGCGGCGGGCCACGGTCCCGACGTCGAACCCCACCCCATCATCGACCACGTGCAGGACGCATCGGTCGTCGGTGATCCCGAGCATGACCGAAGCACTGCGAGCCCGGGAATGCTGCACGACGTTGGACAGCAATTCGCGCACCACACCGAACACGATCGGGTCGATCGCATTGCGAATCAGGTAATCGATGTCGGTGGAGATCTCGATGCCCGAACGCTGGGCGCTAATTACGGCCAGCTGCTGGACGGCGGCCGCCAGGCCGACCTGCTCGAGGACGGCGGGATGCAGTTCGAAAGTCGCCTCCCGCAGGCGTTCCGACGCCATCTGAAGACCGGTGAGCGCCCGCCCGACACGCTCATCGCCGGGCAATTCCGCGCCCAACTCGACGAGTTCTTGGCGCACCGCCAAAATGTCCTGCAGCGGCCCGTCGTGAAGGGATTCCGAGATCCGCCGCTGCTCGACATCGGACGCGGTCATCGTTTGAGCGAGCAACTCCTCACGCAATGTGCTCAGGCCCGCGACCGATCGCACGTGTCGCTCCTCCATCCGGACGACGACGAATGCCGTGACGCACAGAAAGCCGTAGAGCCCGAGCAGAAATACCGTGCTCGGCCAGTGCCCCGGACTCATCAGCACTCGGTCATGAATGCCGGCAATGGCGAAGCCGACGAGCGTGAAGGTGAGCACCACCGCCGCACGGCGCGACGACACATCCACGCCCACCAACACCGGCAGCAGCACCATGATCAACAGCGGAAGGATCCCCAGGGCGGACAGCAATTGAAAGCCGGTCAACGCGACCACATCGAGGATGGTGAAAGTAAACGGCTCCAGCCGACCGACCCCGGCCGAGCCGCCCAACCCGACCCATCGGCGCACGGGGGTGAACGCCAGCACGAACGCACAGAGCGCAACGAATGCGTAGGCGGCGACGAGAGCGCTTTGCTGCGGCCATTCCGACCGCGGGGTGTCGACAACCATGGCGGCAACCATCAGGCCCACCACACAGATCCGGAGCACCGAAACGATTCGGTACGAGCGCAACTGGTGGACCCTGCGCACCCGATCCAGTTCTGTGTCGCTGCTATCCGCCATCCGATCACCGTAATAATCCACGTCGGAACCGCCGAAGCAAACCGGGATATTCGCCATCAGATTGTCCGGAATTTGAGAACGACGCACTTGAGCGGACCGCTACACTCGTCGCCATGGCCGGGCCGGCAACGCCAGAAAAGGTGCGGGTGGTTGTCGGTGACGACCATCCGCTGTTTCGCGAGGGCGTAGTGCGCGCGCTTTCGTCGAGCGGTTCGGTGCACGTCGTCGGCGAGGCAGAGGACGGCGCGGCGGCGCTGGAACTGATCAAGGAGCACCGGCCCGACATCGCCCTGCTCGACTACCGCATGCCCGGCATGGACGGTGGACAGGTGGCGGCGGCGGTGCGGAGCCAGGAATTGCCGACCCGCGTGCTGCTGATCTCGGCGCACGACGAGCCCGCCATCGTGTACCAGGCGCTGCAGCAGGGCGCAGCCGGGTTCGTGCTCAAGGACTCGACCCGCAGCGAAATCGTCAAGGCCGTGCTCGACTGCGCGCAGGGCCGCGACGTGGTGGCACCGGCTCTGGTGGGGGGCCTGACCGCGGAGATCCGGCACCGGGCGGAGCCGACGGGTCCCGTGCTCAGCGCGCGGGAACGCGAGGTGCTCAACCGGATTGCGCGTGGCCAAAGCATCCCGGTGATCGCGGGTGAGCTGTACGTGGCTCCGTCGACGGTCAAAACCCACGTGCAACGCCTGTACGAGAAGCTCGGCGTCAGCGATCGCGCAGCCGCCGTAGCCGAGGCGATGCGGCAAGGTCTGCTCAGCTAGCGGCCGACCTGGGGTCGGGCCCGCCGACCGACGCCGGCCCATTCGCCCGTCGCAGCGCGTTCGCGAAGGCCGCGGCCTCAGCCACCAGCCGGCGAGCCCGGTGTTCCACCTCGGTGAGGTGTACGGCGCTCACCCCGGCACGGGTCAGCTGCCGCTTGGCGCAAACCAACGGATCGACCGCGGCGGGGTGGTTGGTCCGGAAGGTCACGGCTTCCACCATCGCAGGACCGCCGCCGGCGCTCGCTCGTTCCAACGCTTCGGTGACCGAGTCATGCACGGCCCCAACGCTGTTGCCATCCACCGACAGCACGGGCAAGCCGTGGTGCTCGCGCGGGCCCCGTCGCACGCCGGACGCGTCACGGATGTTTTCGACAACGAACACCACGGGAAGCCGCCACGACAGCGCGATCCGCGCGGCCGACTTGAACTCGGCGGAGCTCACGGCGTCGTCCTCGATGACGCACAGGGTCACCCTGCCGTCACCGGCATGCCGCTGCGCATAGGCATCGCCCAACGCGAACAAGATCGACTGCCGCACCGGGTCCGTGGTGGCGAACAACTGCTTCCATTCCGTCACGAACGGGCTTTCCTTCGCGCCGCCGGCCGCGGCCCGGCTCGCGGCGATCATCTCGGCGATGGCGGGACCCAGCGGAAGGGCGAGGCCGACCCGTCGGGCGTGCTCGAAGTGGTGGACCGCGGTGCTCATGACGTCGCCGGGTCGAAGCGCCGCGACGGCACCGACCGCCACGGCCTCTTGGCCGAAGGCGGCCGCCGTCGTCCCGTTGAGCAAACCGTCGATGCGCCGCTCTTCCAGCGCCATGTCCAGCAGCCGCATAACCCACATCCGGCGGTACAGCTCCAGCTGTTCACCGACGTTTACGGCCGACAGTTCGGGGGTGCGAGCCATGTGCGGGTCTCCTAACTGGTCCTGGTTGGCGGCGTCGCGGTGACCGCCGTGTTGTACACAAGATCAACGTAGGGAGATCGACGCGGCCGGACCTCCGCCGATCGGCCCGCAAAGGGGATGAATCCCGGTTCCCCCAATCGGGGGACAAGAAGGATTGTCAGTCCTGCGAACCGTCGGTCGGTGACAGCAACTGCTCGGCCGCCGAGTAGGGGTCCTGGTCGCCGTCGACGACCGTTTCGGCCAGTCGGTCGAGATCCGGCCGGCTCCGCAACCGGGTTTGCGCCAGCGACAGGATCTGCGCGCGGGCGCGGGCCAGTCGGCGGGCACGACTGTCGGCGCGGTGGTGGGCCTCGATGGCCGCCATCAACTCCGCAATGCCCTCGCCGCGAGCGGCGATGAGGCTGACGATCGGGGCATCAGTCTCCTCCCGCAGATCCCGCACGGTCCGCTCGGCACCTTCGCGGTCGGCCTTGTTGACCACCACGATGTCGGCGACTTCGAGCACCCCCGCCTTCGCGGCCTGAATCGCGTCGCCCGCACCGGGATTGAGGATGACGACGGTGGGGTCGGCGACCGCGGCAATCTCGATCTCGGATTGCCCCACCCCCACGGTCTCCAGCAGGACGACCTGGTAACCGATCGCCCCCAGCAGCCGGATGGCCGCGGGGACCGCGGCGGCCAGCCCCCCGACATGACCGCGTGTCGCGACCGACCTGATCAACACGTCGGAGTCGTTGATGTGCGCGGCCATTCGTATCCGGTCGCCCAACAGAGCACCACCGCTGAACGGCGACGACGGGTCCACCGCCAACACCGCCACCCGGTCCCCCCGCTCGCGGTATGCGCCGACCAGCGCGGCGATCGTCGTGGACTTGCCCGCACCCGGCGGCCCGGTGATGCCGATAACGCTCACCGATGCGGGTCCGATGCCGGCCAGCACCTCGTCGCGGCGCTCGCCCTCGACGAGAGAAAGTAGCCGACCCACCGCGCGCGGAGATCCGTTGCGCGCGCCGGCGATCAAGTCGGCGATCTCCATTTAGGGAGCGGGGACCTCGATGACGGTGGCAGACCCCATGCCGCCGCCCGCGCACATGGCCGCGACCGCGATTCCGCCACCACGGCTACGCAATTCGTGGATCAGCGTGACGATCATCCTGGCTCCCGTCGCCGCCACCGGATGGCCCAGCGAGCATCCGCTGCCGCTGACATTGACCTTGTCCGGGTCCAGATCGAGCAGCTTGACAGTGGCCACGCACATTGCGGCAAAGGCCTCGTTGATCTCGAACAGGTCCACATCCGAGACCGAAAGGCCAGCGCGGGCAAGAGCTTTCGGGATAGCCTCCACCGGCGCCAAACCTGTGATCGCCGGGTCCACCCCGACCGACGCCCAGGACCGCACCATGGCGAGCGCCGGTAACCCGAGCTCGTCGCTCGCGATCGTCAACACCGCCGCGCCGTCGTTGGCGCCGCAGGCATTCCCGGCGGTGATGGAAAAGCCCTCGATTTCGGGATGCAGCGGCTTGAGCGCGGCCAGCTTTTCCATGGTGGTGTCCCGGCGCGGGTGTTCGTCGACGGCGAACAGGCCGTGCGGCGTTTCGATCGGGACGATCTCTTCTTTGAAGCGCCCCTCGTCGATCGCGGCGATGGCATTGCGGTGCGACCGCAGCGCCCACGCATCCATCTCTTCGCGGCTCACGCCGGCTTTGACCGCGGCGTTCCAGCCGACCGTGATCGACATGTCGAGGTTCGGCGCCTCGGGACTGTCCGGATGGGTCGGGGGAAACCAGTCGGCCCATTCACCGTCCACCTGCATCCGGGCTCGTGGGGACGTGGAGGCGGAGTTCACACCGCCGGCGATGACGAGCCGATCCATCCCGGCACGCACGCTTGCCGCCGCGCTCTGCACCGCCGCCTGCCCGGCCGCGCAGTGGCGATTGTTCGCGAGACCCGGCACCTGGGTCAGGCCGGCCGTGATGGCCGCATGCCGTGCGATCACGCCGCCGCCGTAGAGCCCCTCCCCCAGGATCACGTCGTCAACCTGCGCCGGGTCCAGGTCCTGCACCGCTTCGGAGACCACGTGGTGCGCGAGGTCAAAGGCGCTGGTGTCGCGCAACGTGCCCTTGCGGGCGGTGCCAATGGGAGTGCGACGGGCGGACACGATGACGGCTTCGGGCACGGTCTTCTCCACTTCGGCGAGAGCGTGGCGAGTGCTCGAGAGCCCCCGCAGCTTATGAGAACACTATTCTCTCATTGCGAGAGTCAGCGTTGCAAGCAGCTCTGGACTCGCGATCAGAGACAAAATCGCATATACCGGCATCGCAGGATGCGGTTTTGCGTCTGCTCGCGAGCGGAACCCGGGAGGCATCGTCGGCAATGGAGGGAACGATCGCGGTCCCGGGCGGCAGCGCGTGGTTCAAGCGTGTCGGTGGTGGAGCGGGGCTTCCCCTGCTAGTGGTGCACGGCGGTCCCGGCCTGCCCCACACCTATCTGCGTTCGCTGGAGCGGTTGGCCGACGAGCGCGAAGTCATCTACTGGGATCAGCTTGGGTGCGGCAAGTCCGAGCGCCCGTCGAACCCCGAACTGTGGACCATGCAACGGTCGGTGGCCGAAATGGATGCCGTCGTAGCGGGCCTCGGCCTCAACCGTTTCCACATCTTCGGCAACTCGTGGGGCGGGATGATGGCGCAGCAGTACGTGCTCGACGTGCCGTCGGGGGCGGCCACTCTCACCATTTCGAACAGCATCGCGTCCATACCGCAGTTCTCGGAGATGGTGGCCCGGTTGAAGGCCAAGCTCGATCCGGCGGTCCAGTCCGCGATCGACCGCCACGAAGCCGCCGGAACGACGTACACGGCCGAATATCAGAATGCCATCCGCACCTGGAACGAAACCTACCTGTGCCGCGTACGCCCATGGCCCCCAGAGCTTTTGGAAGCCTTCGCGAACATGGGTGCCGATATCTTCGAGACGATGTTCGGCCCGAGCGACTTTCACATCGTCGGGACGATCAGGGACTGGGACGTGTTCGACCGGTTGGCCGCGATCACATTGCCCACGCTCATCCTCGCGGGCAGGTTCGACGAATGCGTGCCCGAACACATGTGGGACATGCACCGGCGCATCGCCGGCTCACGGTTCGTGTTCTTTGAGGAGAGCGCTCACATGCCCTTCATCGAGGAGCCGGCCAAGTTCGACTCCGTGATGCGTGACTTTCTGCGCCAACATGACTCGCCGCGAGCGTGACCGGCGATCAGTTCTTGCCCGCCGCCAGCTTGGTGACGATCGACCGGAAGTCTTCGGTGAGGAACGACTGGCTCTCGGCGGAGAGCGCGTAGTCGAGGCTGGCCAACACCGCCCGCTCCAGATGGATATTGAGCACCCGCTTGGTGCTTTCGACCGCCTGCTGGGGCAGCTCCAAAATCTTTTTGGCGCAGGCGATCGCGTCCGCAACGGGGTCGGCCGCCACGTGGTTGGCCAGGCCGAGCTCCACTGCGCGCTGCGCGCTGATGCGGGTGCCCGTCAACGCGAACTCCTTGGCCAGCAGCAGGCTGATGTGCAACGGCCAGGTCAGCGGGCCGCCGTCAGCGGCCACCAGCCCCACCTGAACGTGTGGATCGGCGAGGTAGGCCTCTTCGGCGATGTAGACGATGTCGCTCAGCGCCACCAGGCTGCAGCCCAGCCCGACGGCCGGGCCGTTGACCGCGGCCACCACGGGAATTCTGCACCGTGCCATGCCCAGCACAATCTCGCGCCCGTCCCGAATTGTCTTGGCGCGCAGCTCGGCATCGGTCGACAGCTCCTTGAGATACGAGAAATCACCGCCGGCCGAAAAAGCCCTGCCGGCCCCGGTAATCACCGCCGCGCGAGCCGCGGGGTCGTCGGTCAATCGCTGCCACAGTCTGGCGAGCCCGACGTGCAGATCGTCGTTGACCGAATTGAGCGACTCCGGCCGGTTCAAGGTGATGATCCGCAGCGGCCCGTCGGCTTGGACGTCGATTTCGGCAGGCATGTCGTACATGTCAGGCTCCTTCTCTGGTCGTGACCCGCTTCACCCGGGCTTCGCCCGCGCTCGCGATCACTCCGACAATCCCAAGATGCGTGAAGCAATGATGTTCTTTTGTATCTGCGATGTCCCGCCCATCACGCTCTGCGCGCGGCTGTACAGATAGGCGCTGAGCAGGTCCGCATCGCGGGTGCCGGTGACCGCCAGCGCGGCATGGCCGACGGATTGCTCGACCCAGGTCATCAGCAGCTTGTCGAGCGACCCTTCGGGCCCGTGCGAGAGCCCGTCGAGCTGCTCCGACAACCGCCGACGGACATGATGGGTCAGCATCTCCGACTGCACCGCAGCCCAGGCGAGCTCCTCGGGAACCGGGCCATCGGTGCGGGCGTACAGGCTTCGCACCAGCTTGCCGTACCGGGCGGCGTAACCGAGCGTGGACGGCTCGCGCTCGTGCCCGACCACGGTCATGGCGACCGCCCACCCGTCACCGGGCGCGCCGACCATCCTGTCGGCCGGCACCTGGGCGCCGTCGAAGAACACCTGACCGAATTCGTTGGTCACCCCGTTGATCATGCGCAGTGGGAGCTGTTGCACGCCAGGTTGTTTCATCTCCAGTACGAACGCCGACAGGCCGCGGTGGCGTTTGGCCTCTGGGTCGGTGCGGGCCAGCAGAAGGCACCAGTCCGCGACGTCGGAGTAGCTGGTCCAGATCTTGTGCCCGTTCACCACATAGGTGTCTCCTTCGAGCCGAGCGGTGGTGGTGAGCGAGGCCAGGTCGGAGCCGGCGCCCGGTTCACTGAAACCCTGACACCAGCGCTCGGTGCCGTTGATGATGCCGGGCAGGAACCGTTGTCGCACTTCGTCGTTGGCATGACGGCCGATCCCGTAGATCAGGTAGCCGACGCTTGGCCGTGGCGGGGCGCCGGCCCGAGCGAGTTCCTCGTCAACGATGACGTCATATACGGGCGGCAACTCCTGTCCGCCGTATTCGCGGGGGAACGACAACCCGAAGAAGCCCTCCCGGTACAGCGCCTGGTGCCATTCCGCCTGACGGGCCCAATACTCGTCGCCGGATCCGGAGAACTCCTTGGCGTGCACGGAAAGCCAGGACCTGAGCCGCTCCCGGAAGGCGGCTTCGTCTGGCGAGTCACGAAAGTCCAAGATCGATCTCCTTCAAGGCGACGGGCCACAGCTCGGTCGATGTCAGGGCACGGCGCAGGTAGACGTGCACCAGGCAGTCCCAGGTGTTGCCGATGCCACCGTGCACCTGAATCGCCGTCTCGCAAACGGTTCTCGCGGCGCGCGCGCAGTAGACCTTGGCGACCTGCGCGGCGCGGACGGCTTCGGCGGGCGGCAGCTCGTCGACCGCCCACGCGGCGTGCCGCGACACGCTGATCGAACCTTCGATCAGCGCAAGGCTTTCGGCGAGCAGGTGGGCGACCGCCTGATAGGAGCCGATCTGCTTGCCGTATTGCTCCCGGATTTTGGCGTAGTCGCACGCGACCGCATGGGCGCCCCGCGCGACGCCTACCAGGTCCGCCGTCGTGGTAACCAGCGCGAGCGCCCGCCATTGCTCCGCCACGCCGGCGGAGACGTCGCCCAGTGTCGCCGCCGTTTCCGCGATTGTGGCATCGGCCCGCGTCAAATCCGCGCCGCCGGTCAAGTCCCGCACATCGGCGGCGAGGACCCGCCCGCCCGAAAGGCTCAGGGCCCGCCGGGCGCCGCGCGCGTCGACGGCGCGATCTGCGACCGCGATCGTCGCGCCGGCTCTGTCGGCATCGACGCGGCAGGCGAGATCATCGGCGAGCACCGGGCCGAGAAAAGGTGTGTCGACCAGCCGGCGTCCGAATTCCTCAGCGACAATGGCGACTTCGACGCCCGAGGCGCCGTCCGACCGCAGCGACCGCCAGCCGGTCCCGACGAGTTGCTTGTCCAGGCGCGCAATGCGGCTTTGGTCGTCGAGGTCCTGGACCGCCGAGGGCCCAAGGTCGTCGGCCAGCTTAGCGGCGGCGTCGCGCAATTGCTGTTGTTCAGCTGTCAGACGTACATCCATAGCGCTCCTTTAGGACTCGGCGCAATACCTTGCCCGACGGCAGGCGCGGAATATCGGGCACGAACACCACCCGGCTCAGGTGTTTGTAGGAAGCCAGCCGTTGGTCGACCCGGGCGGTGAGTTCGGCGGCGTCGACGGGTGCGCATGTCGCGACCGCGGCGACGACCGCTTCCCCGTTTATTCCGTCGGGTACGCCGAACACCGCGCAGTCTTTGACGGCAGGATGGCCGTGCAGCACCGTCTCGATTTCGGCGGGCGCAACCTGAAAGCCGCGCACCTTGATCATTTCTTTGAGGCGGTCGGTGATTCGCAGCCAGCCTGCGGTGTCGATCCACCCGACGTCGCCGGTCCGGTACCAGCCATCGCGAATAACCTCGGCGGTCGCTTCGGCCGGTAGGTAGCCGGCCATCAGCGACGAAGACCGGGCCTGAATCTCACCGATCTCCCCGGGGGAGACCGGTTCGCCCGTCTCGGGCGAGACCACCCGCAGGTCGACGCCCGGCACTGGCCGCCCGACAGCGTCCAACCGGGCGCCCTCGATCGGATTGCACGCGATGACAGGCAATTCCGTGGTCCCATACGCCGGCACCCAGCCGACGCCGGTGCGGCGGGTCACGGCCTCCGCGACGTCGGCACTGACCGGGGTCGCCCCCCACATGATGTAGCGCAGTGAGGACAGCTCGTAGGACTCGAGCCTGGGATGTGAGGCGATGGCCAGCGCGATGGGCGCGACCGCCATTTCGATTGTGATGCGGTCGCTTTCGATGTGATGCAGCATCCGGTCGATGTCGAACCGGGGATGTAGCCGCACGCGGGCGCCGGTGCGCAGCGCCGTGAGAACGTTGAGCAGTCCCAGGATGTGCGACAGCGGCGTGGCGATTTGGATCCGGTCGCGTGGCGTCAGCCGCAGCGCTTCGCGCCAGTGCCGCACGGCCTCTCCCAGCGCCGCGTGGGTGTGCCGGACCGCCTTGGGCAGGCCGGTGGTGCCGGAGCTGAAGACCAGCACGGCGTCCGACGGTGGCGGTGGCTGCCCGGCCAATGGCTCCCCCGCTGCGACCGGCTCGTCGAGGTGCAGCATCGGCATCATGCCGGCCAACACCGGATGATCCCCGACGGCATGGGCTGGTTCCGTCAGCCCCAGTGCGTGATCGACCTCGTCACGCTTCCATGCCGGGCTGATGAGTACCGCCGTCGCCCCCAGCCGCCAAATCCCAAGCACAGCGGCGACGAATTCCGGCCGGTTGGACGCCATCAGCGCGACCCGCTGACCGGCTGTGACACCACTCTTGGCCAGGTTCGCGGCCCAGCCGTCGGCCAGCGCGTCGAGCTGGGGCAGGCTCAGTCGCCGGTCTTCGAACACGACCGCGGCCGGCTCGGGCACGTCCCGTCCTTCCCTGACAGGCCGGGCTGACCTGACATCCGCGCACACTTGAGAAGATCCTATCGCTCTGTGAGAATAGTATTCTCTATAGTGAAGAATGCAAGTACGGGAGGGGCGGTGACGATGACAGTCACCCGAAGCATCGAGGAGACCCCACGGGTGACAGATCCGTCAAACGGCTCCGGGGCGGGAACGGTGACCATCCACATGGACCGCAAGAAGGTCTCGGTGCCGCTGGTCCCCGGCGAGACGCTCCTGCAGAGCGCGCGGCGGGCCGGACTGGAGCCGCCGTTCAGTTGCGAGGCGGGCAACTGCGGCACGTGCATGGCCAAGCTCGAAGAGGGCCACGCGACCATGCGGGTCAACGACGCTCTCGACGATGACGAGGTCGCCGAGGGCTACATTCTGACGTGCCAGGGCGTGCCTGACACGGATTCGGTCACGGTGCGCTACGAGTAGCGCCCGAAGAAAGGTGGCGACATGGCCAAGGGAATCATGTACGTCGAGAGCCGGCCCAGTTCGCCTGAGCGCGAACAGGAATACAACACCTGGTACGACGAAGTACACATACCCGAACTGCTCGCGCTCGACGGAATCGTCGCGGCTCGCCGGCTGCGCCCGATCGACGGGCAGGGCCCCTATGTCGCCATCTACGAACTCGAAGGCGATGATTTGCAAACGATCTTGGACAACATGGTTGCCAACGCCGGGCAGCTGAACATGTCCGACGCCCTGCAGCTGGATCCCGCGCCCATCCCTCGGTTGTTCGAGACGACCAGCGAGCGGAGCCGCTAAGCGTCATGAACGTCGATGACCTGATCCTGGTGAGCATCGACGACCATGTGGTCGAGCCGCCGGACATGTTCCTGCGCCACGTACCCGCCAAGTACAAGGCAGAGGCACCGATCGTCGTGGTCGACGACAAGGGCATCGACCAGTGGATGTACCAGGGCAGGCCGCAGGGTGTGAGCGGGCTCAACGCGGTGGTGTCGTGGCCGCCCGACGAATGGGGTCGCGACCCGGCCGGTTTCGCCGAAATGCGCCCGGGCGTCTACGACGTCCATGAACGCGTCCGGGATATGAACCGCAACGGCATCCTGGCCTCGATGTGCTTCCCCACCTTCACCGGCTTCTCCGCGCGTCACCTCAACATGCACCGCGAGGAGGCGACCCTGGTGATGGTCTCGGCATACAACGACTGGCACATCGACGAGTGGGCCGGCTCTTACCCGGATCGATTCATTCCGATCGCCATCCTGCCGACGTGGAACCCGGAGGCGATGTGCGCCGAAATCCGCCGGGTGGCAGCCAAGGGCTGCCGGGCGGTGACCATGCCGGAACTGCCGCACCTGGAAGGACTTCCGAGCTATCACGACGACGAGTACTGGGGACCGGTGTTCCGCACGCTGTCCGAGCAGAACGTGGTGATGTGCCTGCACATCGGCACCGGATTCGGGGCGATCAGCATGGCCCCCGACGCGCCGATCGACAACCTGATCATCCTGGCCACCCAGGTCTCGGCGATGTGCGCGCAGGACCTGCTCTGGGGACCCGCCATGCGCAAGTACCCCGACCTGAAATTCGCGTTCTCCGAAGGCGGCATCGGCTGGATCCCCTTCTATTTGGACCGCAGCGACCGCCACTACACCAATCAGAAATGGCTGCGCCGCGACTTCGGGGACAAGCTGCCCAGCGAGGTCTTCCGCGAACACTCGCTGGCCTGTTATGTCACCGACAAGACTTCGTTGAAGCTGCGTCACGAGATCGGCATCGACATCATCGCCTGGGAATGTGACTACCCGCACTCGGACTGCTTCTGGCCGGACGCGCCGGAGCAGGTGCTGGCGGAGCTGAATGCCGCCGGTGCCGACGACAATGACATCAACAAGATCACCTGGGGCAACGCCTGCCGGTTCTTCACTTGGAATCCGTTCGCGCGAACGCCCCGCGAGCGGGCAACCGTGAAAGCGTTGCGCGCCAATGCGGTTGACGTGGACGTGTCGATCCGGTCGCGCGCCGAGTGGGCCCGGCGCTATCAGGAGAAGCAACTCGCCAAGCTGCCGTAGGGCGGCCCAGGCATGTCAACACGAGCGTGAAACCAACTTCACGGCCGAGTGCGAACGTGAAAGCAGTTTCACGTTCGGCGCGCGAGCGTATCTGTGGAGCACTGCAGTGATTTCGAGTTCGTCGCCGACTCGCTGCAGGTCCATCACTGCGAAACCTAACGCGGTGCTGGGCCTGGCAGCGGCGCGCTCCCAGGCGGAGGAGCGAGGCCCCAGGTCTGGAAGGCCATGGCCAACATGGTGTATGTGCCGACGACGAAGATCAATTCCATCGCGGCGTGGGTATCGAGTGCGGCGACCAGCCGCTCCCAGATCCCGCCGTCAACACGACCGTCGCTGAGCAGTTCGTCCGTCGCCTCCAGCACAAGCAAGTCGGCGCCGGAGAACCCCTCATTGCCTTCGGCGAGCCTCGCGATGTCCTCCTCCGGTACGCCGCTGTCGATCGCCAGTCTGGTGTGCTGCTGGGTATTCCGGGGGACAGGGTGCCGCGTGCCGGTTCGGGACACGCCATGGACCCGCTGAAATTCGACATCATCGGTCTGCTTGCTCGCCACCCCGAGATGGCTCGAGCCTTTCTGACCTTCAACGGCTTCCTGCTGCGGCGGGGCGAGCTGTCGCCGCGCCTGCGTGAGTTGGCGATCCTGCGTGTCGCCAACACCCGCCGCTCGGCCTTCTTCTGGGGCGAGCACACCAGACTGGCGATCGACAGCGGCGTACCGGAGGAGGACATCGCGAGGCTCGCCGAAGGCAATGAGGGGTTC